>CAMFKC010000387.1 GCA_945956975.1 uncultured Methylocystaceae bacterium
CCCCCCCCCCCCCCCCCCCCCCCCCCCCCCCCCCCCTTTTTTCACGACTATGACGGCAAACGCGATTCAAGAGCGTCTCGTGGGCTCGGAGATGTGTATAAGAGACAGGCCCATACTTCCTGATGATCACGCTGGCCTTCAATCAGATGTTTTACTACGGCGCGATTGCGTTGCAGAAATATGGCGGCGACGATGGCTTGCAGATCATGAGCACGATCACGCTCGGGCCTCTCGACGTCTCCAGCCGCTACCGCTTCTTTTATCTCGCGCTCGCCGTTCTCACCCTCACGCTGCTGCTCATCGGCCGTTTCGTTGACAGCCGTTTCGGCATGGTGCTGCGCGCCGCCGCAAAAAACGAAACGCGCGTGGTCGCGGTGGGCGTCGACCCCTGGCTCTATCGTCTCGCAGCCTTCGTCGTCTCCGCCGTCTTGACCGCCGTCGCGGGCGCGTTGCTGGCGGCGGGGCAGCAATTCATTTCGCCGGTCGACATGGGCTGGGATCGCTCGGGCGACCTTGTCGTCATGGCCGTGCTCGGCGGCGTCGGCGTGGTCTGGGGACCGGCCGTCGGCGCAGCGGCTTTCGTCGTGCTCGAACTCGTTCTGTCGTCATGGACGACGCACTGGCAGTTCGCCTTCGGCATCTTCATCGTGCTGATCGTCGTCAGCCTGCGCGGCGGCCTCGCCGATCTCGGCCGCACGATCTCACCCCGCAAGCAAGAGGGCGCGAGCCATGGCTGACGCCATCCTCCGCGTCGACCGCCTCATGAAGAGTTTTGGCGGGCTGCGCGCGACCAACGATCTCTCGCTCGACGTGCTGCGCGGTGAATGCCACGCCATCATCGGCCCGAACGGCGCCGGCAAGACAACGCTGATCGCGCAATTGCAGGGCATGCTGGCGCCGGATTCCGGAACCATCACACTCGACGGCGCCGACATCACCGCAGAGCCGGCCCATCGTCGTGCGCGCCTCGGCGTCGCGCGCTCCTTTCAGATCACCTCGCTGGTGCCGGATTTCAGCGTGATCGATCACGCAGCGCTCGCCGTGCAGGCGCGCCTCGGTCATTCCTTCCGCTTTTGGACAAATGCGCGCCGCGATCCTGCCCTCGTGCGCCCCGCGCGAGACGCGATCGAAGCCGTCGGCCTCGGCGCCCGCGCCGACACGCTCGCGCGCGATCTCTCGCATGGCGAGGCGCGCCAGCTCGAACTCGCCATCGCCATCGCCCAGCGCCCGCGCCTCCTGCTGCTCGACGAGCCCATGGCCGGCATGGGCCGCAAGGACGGCGTGGTCATGACGCAACTGCTCGCACGCTTGAAGCAGGATTATTCGATCATCCTGATCGAGCACGACATGCAGGCTGTCTTCTCGCTCGCCGACCGCATCAGCGTTCTTGTCGCCGGCCATATAATCAGGACCGGCGCGCCCGAGGTCATCCGCACGGACCCCGACGTGCGCGCCGCTTATCTCGGGCATTAACGCCATGCTGCTCGAAGTCCGCAACATCGAGGCAGGCTATGGCCGCAGCCAGGTCCTGTTCGGGCCGGCCTTCACGGTCGGCGAAGGCGAGGTCGTCACGCTGCTCGGCCGCAACGGCATGGGCAAGACCACGACGGTGCGCTGCCTGTCGGGCCTGCTGCGCCCGAGCGCGGGCGAAATCCATTTCAAGGGCGCGCGCATCGACGGCCGCGCGCCGCACGCCATCGCCCATGCCGGCCTCGGCCTCGTGCCGGAAGGTCGCCACATTTTTCCCAATCTCACCGTGCGCGAAAATCTCGTCATGGCGGGCATCCGGCGTGACGATGGGCGCGAGCCCTGGACGCTTGAGCGCGTGCTCGATTTCTTTCCACGCCTCGCCGAACGACTCGCGAATGGCGGCAATCAATTGTCGGGCGGCGAGCAGCAGATGCTGGCTATCGGCCGCGCGCTGATGACCAATCCCGACCTCCTCGTGCTGGACGAGGCGACGGAGGGTCTTGCGCCGCTCATCCGCCAGCAGATCTGGAACAAGCTCGAGGCGCTGAAACAGACGGGTCTGGCCATGATCGTGATCGACAAGGAGATCGACGCGCTGCTGCGCTTCGCCGATCGGCATTCCATCGTCGAGAAGGGCGAGATCGTCTGGTCCGGCGACAGCGCGGCGCTCGAAGCCGACCGGCAGGCGCAGGAAGCGTATTTGAGTGTGTAGTAGATTGTATCCCGGCCGTCGTTGCGTTCTCCGCATTGACGGCTTCCATTCGTCAAAACGATACCCGACTGTCAGCCATGGCCAATCGCGAAGACTTCCACACCATGCCCGGCCATCTCATTCGCCGGGCGCACCAGATTTCCGTCGCCATCTTCATGGAGGAATGCGCCGCGCATAACGTCACGCCGGTGCAATACGCCTGCCTGTCCGAGATCGCGCGCCAGCCGGGCGTGGACGCCACGCGGCTCGCGTCCGCGGTGGCCTTCGACCGGTCGACGCTCGGCAATGTGCTCGAGCGGCTGGAAGCCAAGGGCTGGGTCGACCGCCGCCCCTCTGCTGAAGACCGGCGCGTCAAACTGCTGCACATTTCCGATACGGGCCGGCAATTGCTGGAAGCGATCGAGCCCGGCGTCGTCGCGACGCAGAAGCGGCTGCTCAAGCCGCTCGCGCCGTCCGACCGCAAATTGTTCATGCGGCTGATTTCTGAGATGGTCGAGGGCAACAACGACGTCTCGCGCGCGCCGATGGGACGGACGGAAATGGACTGAGGGGTTCCAGATGGCGACGCTTGCAACCTTTCTCGTCGCCCTGGTCGCGATCGAGCATGCGCTGTTCCTCGTCATCGAAATGTTCTTCTGGCGCAAGCCTTTCGGCATGAAGACGTTCGGGACGACGCCGGACTTCGCGGAGGCGAGTGCGGCGCTCGCCGCCAACCAGGGGCTCTACAACGGTTTCTTGGCCGCGGGCCTCGCCTGGTCGCTTCTGCCCGGCCCGCATAGCTTCGCGCTGCGGGTCTTCTTCTTGAGCTGCGTCATCGTGGCCGGGCTGTTCGGCGCGGCGACGGTCAAGCCGCGGATTGCGCTCGTTCAGGCGCTCCCCGCCGCCCTCGCGCTGGCGGCGGTCCTCGTCGCCGGCTGATTTTGCGTGGCTGTTGCATTGCGGCGACTGGCTTTTGGAGCGCGCCCGACATTTATGTGGTTGATGCGATCCCGGCGACCCCTGGCCGCTTTGGTTCTCGGCCTGCTTTGCGTCGGATTTGGCGAAGCGGCGGCCGAACCGGCGAAGACGAAACGCGGCAAGGACAATGCGTCGTCCGTCGCGAGGACAGTTGCGCCCGCCGCTCCGACGGCGGCATGCGCCCGCGCCAGCTATCCGGGCGACCCCGTCTGCGCTTGGGAGGATCCCGACGGCAAGAACCTGCCGACGCCGTCCGCCCGCGCCGTCCGCCGCGAGATACCGGACGATGTCGTGATCAACGACAAGATGTCAGTCGGCAGCGCCGACCCCGTCGCGATGGCCAAGCCGCCGGTGCAGGCGGCCAATCCCTATCCCGTCCGCAAGAAAGAGCCGGTCGGCGGCGGCGCGGCGGTCAACGACCGGGTCTGAGCGGGCGGCGTCGGTCCTGACGGAGCGGCGCCGGACGCGCCGCCCCGCTTCTCGCCTCAATAAAATCCGCCGCGCGCGCGGCAGGCC
>CAMFKC010000388.1 GCA_945956975.1 uncultured Methylocystaceae bacterium
ATTCATGAGCGTCTCGTGGGCTCGGAGATGTGTATAAGAGACAGGGGCGTAGCCGGCCACGGTCACGACGTCAGCGGTCCGCCGCAGCGGCCGGAAGGTAAACCGGCTGCCGGGCCAGCCCGGCGAGGCCGCAGCCGCCTCGGCCCCATGCCGGGCGGCCCAGTCGGCGGCCTGCAGATCCGCCGCCTCGAGCGCGACGCCGGCCGGCGCGCAAGTCTGCGATTCGAGCACGGCTTCGCGAAACGACACGAGCGCCGCCGCGCCGCCGGTCGCGCGCGCGAGATGGCGGATGATCGCCTGCCCCACGCTCTCGCTGGTCGAACTGGCCGCCAGATCGGCGCTGAAGGCGGACAGCAATTCGAGCATGTCGGCGCGCTGACGCGCAGCGTCGGCCTGCTCCCGCATCCGGCCTGCGATCAGGCCGGTCAGCGCGGCCGCGATCAGAAACACGCCCAGCGCCAGCATGTCCGCCGCATGGGTGACCGAAAAGGTGTGGACCGGTTCGACGAAGAAGAAATTGGCGCTGAGAAAGGCGAGAATCGCCGCCAGAAGCCCGGACCAGAAGCCGAAGCTCGCCGCGCTGATCAGCACCGCCACGAGATAGACCAGCGGCGCGCTGGAATCCGGCAGCACGCCCGAAAGCCTGTGGCAAATGACCGTCGCCAGCGCCACCGACGCGCCGCAGCCCGCTAGGCCCGCCAGCGTGGGCGGCGTTCGCCAGCCGACGTTCGGCGATGCAGCCAATCTGATCATTGGCGCGACAAATGGCGAGCGCACGGGCGGATGTCCACGATCTTTATGGGTTCCTTATGCCGCGCAAGCGATTCCACATCGCATCCTTACATGGCAGGGCGCATCTCCGCCTGCGGCGCCCCAGGCAGGCGCGCAGAGGGTGTGTCATGACCAGTGTAGCGGAGATTTCGCCCGCCGAGAGCAAATCCGGCCCTGCGGGCTCGAGGGCGAGCTTCTGGACGCTGGCGCTGGGCTCGATCGGCGTCGTCTACGGCGATATCGGAACCTCGCCGCTCTACGCATTCCGCGAGGCCATGACGGCGACCGGCGCGGGCGCCGCCGGCGTCGACCGGTTGAACGTGCTCGGCGTGCTGTCTCTCATTCTCTGGGCGCTCACGGTCATCGTGACGGTCAAATACGTCCTCATCCTGCTGCGCACCGACAACAACGGCGAGGGCGGCACGCTCTCGCTGCTTGCGCTCGCCCACAAGTCGCTGGGGCGCTCGGTTCCCGTGGTGCTGGCGATCGGCGCGCTTGGCGCCGCGCTGTTCTTCGGCGATGCGCTCATCACGCCGGCGATCTCGGTCCTGTCGGCGGTGGAGGGCCTCAAGCTGGTCACCGCCACGCTCGACCCCTACGTGCTCCCGATCACGATCGTGATCATCCTCGGCCTCTTTCTGATCCAGAGCCACGGCACCAGCGTGGTCGCAGGCTGGTTCGGACCGATCACGCTCGTCTGGTTCGCCGTGCTGGCGGTCGGCGGCGGCCGACACATACTGGACGATCCCTCGGTGATGGCCGCGCTCAACCCGCTGCATGCCGTTCGTTTCATGCTGCATCACGGCGTGATCGGCCTCGTCACGCTCGGCGCGGTCTTTCTGGCGGTCACCGGCGCGGAAGCGCTTTATGCGGACCTCGGCCATTTCGGCCGCAAGCCGATCCAGATGGCCTGGGTTTTCGTCGCCTTTCCGGCGCTCGCCATCAATTACCTCGGCCAGGGCGCGCTATTGCTCGCCCATCCCGAGAAGATCGAAAACCCGTTCTTCCTGCTCTACCCCGATTGGGCGCTGCTGCCGGTCGTCATCCTGGCGACCCTCGCCACCATCATCGCCAGCCAGGCCGTCATCACCGGCGCCTATTCGCTGACGCGCCAGGCGATCCAGCTCCGCCTGCTGCCGCGCATGCGCATCCTCCACACCTCCGCCGAACACGCCGGCCAGATCTACATGCCCGGCGTCAACACGCTGCTGCTGTGCGGCGTGCTGGTTCTGGTCCTGCTGTTCGGCTCGTCCAGCAAGCTGGCCAACGCCTACGGCATTGCGGTCACCGGCACGATGGTCGTCACCGCCATTCTCGCGCTCATCGTCGTGAACCGGCACTGGCGCTGGCCGCTGTGGGCCGCCATCGCGCTGATCGCGCCGTTCCTGCTCGTCGACGCCATCTTCCTCGGAGCCAATCTGATGAAACTGTTCGAAGGCGGCTATGTGCCGCTGATGATCGCTGGCGTCGTGATGCTGGTGATGCGCAGCTGGATCAAGGGGACGGAGATCATCGAAACCAAGGCGCGGCAGACCGACCTGCCGATCGGCCTGCTTTTGGGCCAGCTCGAGAAAAAGACGCCCGTTCTGGTGCCGGGCACGGCGGTCTATCTGACCGCCCAGCCCGACCTCGCGCCCGTGGCGCTCCTGCACAGCCTCAAGCACTTCAAGGCGCTGCACGAGCACAACGTGATCCTGACGATCCGCACCGCCGACACCCCGCGCGTCGCGGACGAGGATCGCGTCGAGATGTTCGAGGTCAACCGGCTGTTCCGGCAGGTCACGCTGCATTTCGGCTACATGGAGGAGCCCAACGTGCCCAAGGGCCTGCTGCTGTGCCGCAAGCTCGGATGGAAGTTCGACATCATGTCGACCTCCTTCCTGGTCTCGCGACGCTCCCTGAAACCGGCGGCCAAGAGCGACATGCACCGCTGGCAGCGGGCGCTGTTCGTCTATCTCTCGCGCAATGCGGCCGGCGCCACCGACTATTTCCACATTCCCGCCGGCCGCGTGGTCGAGATCGGCGCGCAGGTGACGATCTGAGCGCGCCTTTGCCGGCCGGCTTGCCGGCGAGGCTTACGGCATACTATTCCTGAGGGGCGATTTCCTCCCGGCGGACATTGAAATGCTTCTCAGGACGCCTGCCGTGGCCTTGCTGGCCGTGGCTCTGGCTACTCTCGTTTCAGGGTGCGGCGGCCGTCCGCAGGGCACGCTCGTGCCGACGCAGGCGGTCGCCGGCGCCTCGAAGGTCGATCTGCTCGTCGCCACCACGCGCGAAGGCGACGCGGCCCCCGGCGAGATGTTCAACGGCGACCGCGGCCGCGGGCTCGCCTTCGCCGACCTCGCGATCTCGATTCCGCCGGAAAGCGTTCGTCAGCCCGGCGAGGTGCAATGGCCGACCTCCGCCCATCCCGACCCCGCCCGCGAATTCGCCACGCTGCGCGCCGACCGCATCGACGTCGCCGAAGCGCTGCGCCGTCTCCACAAGCGCGCCGCCGTGAAGCCGAAGAACGGCGTGCTCGTCTTCGTGCACGGCTACAACACGCGCTTCGAGGAAGCGATCTATCGCTTCGCGCAGATCGTCCACGATTCCGGCGCGCAGGTGACGCCCGTCCTGTTCACCTGGCCATCGCGCGGCAAGCTGCTCGCCTACGCCTACGATCGCGAAAGCGCGACCTATTCGCGCGACGGCCTGGAATCCACGCTCCAGGCGCTCGCCAAGGACCCCAAGGTCGGCGAGATCTCGATCCTCGCGCATTCCATGGGCAACTGGGTCACGGTCGAGGCCCTGCGGCAGATGGCCATCCGCGGCAACGGCATCCCGACCAAGATCAGGAACGTGATGCTGGCCGCCCCCGACGTCGACGTCGATGTC
>CAMFKC010000389.1 GCA_945956975.1 uncultured Methylocystaceae bacterium
GGCATGGACATGGCCGACGCCTATTCCGTGCAGAAGGCGTGGATCGACATGAAGGTGAAGGCCGGCCGCACCATCCGCGGCCACAAGATCGGCCTCACCTCGAAGGCGATGCAGCTCGCGCTCAACATCGACATTCCAGATTCCGGCTACCTGCTGGACGACATGTTCTTCGCCGACGGGGCGACCATCCCGACGGACAGGTTCATCGGCACGCGCATCGAGGCCGAGCTCGCGTTCGTGCTGAAGGCGCCGGTCAAGGGCCCGGACTGCACCATCTTCGACGTGCTGAACGCGACCGACTACGTGATCCCCGCGCTGGAAATTCTCGATACGCGCATCCTGCGCATGGACCCCGAGACGAAGAAGACGCGCACCATCGTCGACACGATCGCCGACAATGCCGCCAATTGCGGGATCGTGATGGGCGGCCGGCCGATCCGGCCCGATGCGACGGACCTGCGCTGGATCGGCGCCATCGTCTCGAAGAACGGCGCCATCGAGGAGACGGGGCTGGCGGCCGGCGTGCTCAACCATCCCGCCAACGGCGTCGCCTGGCTCGCCAACCGGCTTGCCGCGCATGGCGGCGCGCTAAAGGCGGGCGAAGTCATTCTGGCGGGTTCCTTCATCCGGCCGATCGAAGCCGGCAAGGGCGATACGATCGTCGCGGACTATGGGGCTTATGGCACGGTGAGCTGTTACTTCGGATGAGGCGCTTGGATCGGCTCGACCCCCTCCCTAGCCCTCCCCCGCTCCGCGGGAGAGGGAACAGTCCCGCTGTTTTGCAAAGATCAACGCCAGCGATGGCTGCCGCCCCCTCTCCCACGAAGCGGGGGAGGGATGGGGAGGGGGCCACGCCGCGATGACTGATCCGGAAGCCCGCCCCTCGCCCGTCCGCATCCGGCACTTCTCCCGCTCGCTGCCCATGTCGCTCCTGCGCGCGCGGGAAGCGGTCATGCGCCACTTTCGGCCCGCCCTCAGGCGCAACGGCATTACCGAGCAGCAATGGCGCGTGCTGCGCGCGCTGATGACGCGGCCGGGGATGGAAGTATCTGAACTTGCGGAAGCGACCTTTCTGCTCGGCCCCAGCGTCTCGCGCATCCTGCGCGATCTCGAGGCCCTGGGCCTGATCACGCGCCGGCTCGACAAGGCGGACCAGCGGCGCAGCATCATCGCGCTGTCGGCGGAGGGCGAGGCGCTGATCGAGCGGGTGTCGCCGCAGTCGGAGGCGATCTACGCCGAAATCACGCGTCGCTTCGGCGCGCAGAGGCTCGGCGAACTGCAGGCGATGCTGCGCGAGCTGGAGAACTTACTGAGCGAGGGGCCCGCGATCGAGGGCGCTGCCGACCACCCAGATACCTCACCCTGAGGAGCCGCGAAGCGGCGTCTCGAAGGGTGGCAGAGACCCGGGTTTTGCCCATGCTTCGAGACGCCTGCTGCGCAGGCTCCTCAGCATGAGGGGGTCTGAAATCAACCGTGCGCGCGTTCAAGCTCCGCGCCGAACGCCGTCGCCTTCGCGCGCATGCGGTTGGCGAAGGAATCGAGGTCCTGCGCGAGGCGCACGACCGAATCGACGCTGTCGCCGACATCGCCCACGGCCTTCGCGACCGCGCCGACGTGATCGGACATGCCGGTCGTGCCTTCCGCCGCCGAGCGCGTGGAGCGCACGATTTCCTGCGTCGAGGCGCCCTGCTCGTGCACGGCCGATGCGATGATGGCGGAGATGCGCTCGACGGCGCTGATCTTGTCGCGGATGGCGGCGATTGCGTCGACCGATTGATCGGTCGCAGCCTGCATCTCGGCGATCTGCGCGGCAATGTCCTGCGTCGCCTTGGCGGTGCGGGTGGCGAGCGTCTTGACTTCCTGCGCGACGACCGCGAAGCCGCGGCCCGCCTCGCCGGCGCGCGCCGCCTCGATCGTGGCGTTGAGCGCGAGAAGATTCGTTTGCGCGGCGATGCGCGAGATGAGCTCGACGACGTCGCCGACGCGGGCGGCGGCGGTCGACAGGCGCGAAATGCCGGAATTCGACTTTTCAGTCTGCACCACGGCCTCGCGGACCACGCCAGTGGAATCGACCACCTGGCGGCTGATTTCCTCGATTGCGTCCAGCAATTGCTCGGCTGCGCCGGCGACCGCCGACACATTCTGCGCAGCTTCGCTGGCCGATTGCGTGGCCGATTCCGAACCGTGGTTGGCGTGGCGGACGGCGGCGGTCATGGTCTCGGTGTCTTCCGACATCTGGCGCGTCATCACGCCCAGGCCTTCCATCAGCTTGGTCATGTCGGCCACGAACATTTCGACGCTGGCGCGGACGGCGGCGTCGCGCATGAGCCGCGCCTCGCGGTCGTCGCGGGCCTTGATCTCCTCCACCAGCGCGAGGTTGGTGCGGACGTGGTCGCGCAGCGCCACGAGACTGCGGGCGATCTCGCCGATCTCGTCCTTGCGGTTCTCGAATTCGATTTCGATCTCGGTGTCGCCGGCGGCCAGTTCGCGCATCTGGCCGGCGATGCGGGAAATCGGCCGCGCAACCAGCGTATGCAGGGCCGGGATGAGAATGCCAAAAGCCAGGACGCAGACCAGCGCCAGGCTGCCGAGCAGCAGATGCTGCAGGCTTTCCGCCGAGGCGACCGCCTGAGCGAAAATCTCGTTGGCCTGGGCCTGCGGCGCGGACGCGGCGCGGCGCGACAGGTCGACGACGTCGCCGGCGCCGAGATAGGCGTAGAATCCGAAGGCCGCAACGATCAGAAAGAACAGAATCTGGCGGAAGACAAGGCCGCCGCCGAGCGAAATCCTGGGCATCATCCCCTCGCAGAATGCGTCCCTTCCGGTATAGGCCGCCCTCCATTCAGGAAGGGTTAACGCTAGCTATTGCGCCGCGGCTTTGTTTGCGGGCGCCAATCGCGCTACACCTGCCGCCGCTTGATACGAGGATGAGACATGAGCAAGCTTAGCGTCGCCGTACAGATGGATCCGATCGAGCGGATCAAGATCGCCGGCGATTCGACCTTCGCGCTGCTGCTCGAAGCCCAGAAGCGCGGCCATGCGCTGGCGTTCTATACGCCGGACCGCCTGTCGCTGCGCGGCGAGAGCGTCTTCGCCAATGTGCAGGACCTGACCGTCAAGGACGTGCAAGGGGATCATTACAAGCTCGGCGAACCCCGGGTGCAGGATCTCGGCGCCTGTGACGTGGTGCTGCTGCGTCAGGACCCGCCCTTCGACCTCGCCTATATCGCCACCACCCACCTTCTCGAGCGCATTCACCCCAAGACGCTGGTCGTGAACGACCCCGCCCATGTCCGCAACGCGCCGGAAAAGCTGTTCGTGATGGATTTCCAGGAATTCATGCCGGCGACGCTGATCACCCGCGACAAGGCGGCGATCGAGGCCTTTCGCGCCGAACACGGCGAGATCGTGATGAAGCCGCTCTACGGCTTCGGCGGGGGCGGGGTCTTCAAGGTTGCGCCGGTCGATCCGAATTTCGGGTCGCTCTACGACATGTTAGCCACGACGTTCCGCGAACCCTGGGTCTGCCAGAAGTTCCTGCCGCGCGTGTCCGAGGGCGACAAGCGGATCATCCTGGTCGATGGCGTGGCGCTGGGCGCGGTCAACCGTGTGCCGGCGCCCAACGACATCCGCTCCAACAT
>CAMFKC010000390.1 GCA_945956975.1 uncultured Methylocystaceae bacterium
CGGCCTCTGTTTAGCCTGGCTTAAAGATCGACGATGCAGATCCCGTTTCGTGCCATCATCGTCTTCCACGCCGTCGCGCGTGCCGGCAGCATCACCCGCGCGGCGGAAGAGCTCCGCGTGACGCCTTCGGCGGTCTCGCAGCAGATCCAGGCGCTAGAGCTGCATCTGGGCACGTCTCTGACGCTCAAGGTGGGGCGCAACATCGTGCTCACCGAAGCGGGCGAGCGCTATTTCCAGATGATCGGCCGGGAGATCGAACATATCGCCGACGTCACGCAGTACGTGCGGGGCGTGCGCTCGGCCATGACGCTGACGGTGCGCGCGGCCCCGAGCGTCGCCAGCAAGTGGCTGCTGCCGCGCCTCCACGCCTTCGTGGACGCCAATCCAGACATCGAACTGCGGCTGGACGGAACGAACGAGACCACCGATTTCGGCACCGAAAACGTAGACATCCAGATCAGGCATGGGGACGGCGCGTGGCCCGGACTGTTCGTCGAAGGCCTCGGCAAGGAGGCCTTCCTGCCGCTGAGCGCGCCCTCGCTCCACGGCGCAGGAAGCCTCACCGCCGCGGCGCTGCCCGACCATCGGCTGATCCATTCGGTCAAGTCCCAGGTGCAGTGGCCGCGCTGGTTTGCCGAGGCCGGCGTGGAACCGGGCACGCGCTGGCGGCGCGTCCTGTTCGACCGGAGCCACAACGCCATCGACGCGGCCGTCGCCGGCATGGGCATCGCGCTGGAAAGCGAGCTTCTGGCATGGCGCGAACTGGGAGACGGAAGGCTGGTCTGCCCGGTTGCGGACACGCCGCAGATCTCGCTCACGACGCAATGGATCGTCTGCCCGCATGGGCATCTTCGGCATCGCAAGACGCGCGCCTTCCTCGACTGGCTGCGCGCCGAGCGGGACAGGTTCGCGCCGTCCGGCATTCTGGCGACCGTTTAGCCAGCCTAAATCGTCGCCCCGATAATCTGAATTGCCCGGCCAGGGCGGCCTGCCTAACGTCCTCGCAGACCGGCCAGGGCAACATGATGCCGCGAGAAGGGCCGTCACCCACGAGGACACGCTCATGAATCTCCATCGCATGCTGCTCGAGCGCCAGGCCGCCGGCAAACCCGTCACCATCGGCCTGATCGGCGCCGGTAAATTCGGCCTGATGTTCCTGTCCCAGGTCCGCTCGACCGACGGCATGCACCTCGTCGGCGTGGCCGATCTCAACACGGACCGGGCGCGTGCCCAGCTGAAGCTGGGCTGCTGGCCGGCGGAACAGTATGCCGCCGGTTCGATCGACGACGCCCTGAAGCATGGCAGCACCGTCGTCACGGACGACGCCCAGGCCCTGATCACCCATCCGGCCATCGAGGTGATCATCGAGGCGACCGGCGACCCCGGCGCGGGCATCCGCTTCGCCTCGATGGCGATCGAGCACGGCAAGCACATCGTCATGGTCAATGTCGAGGCCGACGCCGTCGCGGGGCCGCTGCTGGCCCGCAAGGCCAAGGCCGCCGGCGTCGTCTACTCGCTGGCCTGGGGCGACCAGCCGGCGCTGATCGCGGACCATGTCGACTGGGCCAGGGCGGCCGGGTTCAAGGTGGTCGCGGCCGGAAAGGGCACCCGCTACCACCCGACCTATCACCAATCGACCCCCGACACCGTCTGGGACATCCTGGACAAGTACATGAAGATCAAGGACCGCAAGTCCATCAATCCCAAGATGTTCAACTCCTTCGTCGACGGAACGAAGTCCGGCATCGAGATGACAGCCGTGTGCAACGCGACCGGTTTGCATTCCCAGAAGGAGGGCCTGTCCTTCCCGCCCGCGACCCGGTTCGAGCATGCCGAGATCTGCAAGCCCAAGGCCGATGGCGGCGTGCTGGAACGCAAGGGCGTGACGGAGGTCACCTCCTCCGTCTATCGCGACGGAACCGACGTGCCGAATTCACTCGTGATGGGCACCTATGTCGTGTTCGAGAGCGACAGCGCCTATAGCGAGGAATGCTTTCGCGAATACAGCATGCTGCCTGACAGCACGGGCCGCTACGCCTCGCTCTACCGGCCGATCCACATGATCGGGCTGGAACTCGGTATCTCCGTCGCCTCGGCGGCGCTGCGCAAGGAGCCCACCGGCGCACCCATCTGCTTCAACGCCGACGTCGTCGCCACCGCCAAGCGCAAGCTCAGCCCCGGCGAAATGCTCGACGGCGAAGGCGGTTTCTGCGTCTGGGGCAAGCAGACTCCGGCCGAAACCTCTTTGGAGGAGGGTTATCTCCCGCTCGGCCTCGCACACAACGTCAAGCTCAAGAACGAGATCGCCGAAGGCCAGCGCATCCGCTGGGACGATGTCGTCTACGACGCAGACAGCCAGGCCGTCCGCGTGAGGCGCGAAATGGAAGCCACTTTCGCCCAGACCACGCGCAAGGCGGCCTGAGCGGCGGCCCCTGCGGCAGGATCATCGCGCGCGGCTCTCAGACGGCCGCGATGGTCTCCCCGCCCGCGAAGTCTTCCCACAACGGGCGCGACATGGCCCGGTGAACTGCACCACCCGTGGCAACTGCCGCTCCAGTCTCGCGGCGCCACCGTCAGCGAGCAGCCGGCCGCCGTCATCAGGCGCCAGCATCGGCTGGACCTCTGATCTGCAATTGATCCCAGTGCCGAAGCGGGCCGCCTCCGCTTCGGCATTTTCCGCTGTCGGTGCCTTCCCGCGGGCGTAGGTGTGCGCACCATCACCGTGATCCGCCGACTGCGCCGCGCTGCTGCCGGCATTGGGCTCACGCCCCCGCAGCTTTGCCGCGGCGGTCTTTCGCCGTCCACCACCCCGCACTGCCCAGAGCCTGACGCAGCGCCCGCCGCTGCGGCCGCTCCGGCTTAGGTCCAGCTTGGCGCGCGAAGAAAACGGCCAGCCATCGTTCATCCAGAGGCCTTGACTCGCAGATGCGACCGCAACAAGATCCACTTAATGGAACATAAGTTCCATTTTTTGGAACTTATGCGCCCGTGTCCATTCTCTCGTCGGCTGTCGAGGTTCTTCGCTGCTTCTCCAGCACCCGCCACGATGTGACGGTCACCGACCTCGTCACGTTGCTGGGGATGCCGAAGAGCAATGCCTCGCGCCTGCTGCGGGCCATGCGCGACGAAGGGCTGCTCGAGACGGTCGGCGAGAGCAAACGCTACCGCCCCTCGCTCCTGCTCAACCAGGTCGGCCAGCTCTACCGCTTCGCCGCCTCGCTGATCGACCGGGCCGATGCCGTGGTCGGCGCGATTTCGGATCGGATCGGCCATACCGGCTACATCAGCGTGCGGCGCGACACGCAGGTCATCGGCGTCACCGCCCATCCAGGTCGGCATACCCTGCGCGTCGTCACCGCGATCGGCGACCGGCTGCCTGCCTTCGCCTCCAGTACGGGCCGGGCGCTGCTGGCGCGGCTCCCGGACGAGGAGGTTCGCCGGCTTTACCCGCAGGGCCTTTCCGCCCCTTCGGCGACCGCGCCGCAGGATCTGGAGGCGCTGCTCGCGCGGCTCGCCGCCATTCGCGCCAGCGGCTTCGCCGAATCGCATGACGAGGCGGTGCGCGGCGTGCACGCCATCTCGGTCGCGGTCGGCGATCCGGCGACGGGCGACGAGGTCGCGCTGTGCATCACGA
>CAMFKC010000391.1 GCA_945956975.1 uncultured Methylocystaceae bacterium
TGTCGACGTCGTGCTGCAGGCGGTCGTTCGACTTGTGCACGATCTGGTTGACCGCGAATGGCGCCGAGGGACGGTCCGGGTGCTTGGCGTCATATTCAGCCAACTCGCCGGTGATGCGCTTCAGCCATTCGTCCAGCACCGGGCCGGGGCGCGCATTCAGCGCCGGAAACGAGCCGATGATGCCCGCCTTGCACTGGGCGATCACCATGTCCGGATTGGAGATGATGAAGAGCGGCGAACCGATGATGGGCAGGCGCAGCCGCTTGGCGATGTGGTCTGGTATGGACATGCGTTTCCTTCCTTCTGATCTCAGTCGTCACGAAGCGCGCGTGCGGCGCTTCTGTTCGGTATTGCGCCGTGCGCCGCGCGCCATCGTCTGCGTCATCTGCCGATGCAGAGCGCGCAATTCGCTCTCGCCGATCTTGCCGGCCATGTAGAGGTTCACGAGACCGTGGGTGCCGGCCCAGTAGATGAGGCCGAGCGTCTTGGGATCGCCTTCCATCACGCCGGCGGCGACGAGGTCTTCCATGTAGTCGGTCATCGTCTTGCGCGAGCGCGCATTGGCCGCTGCAAGACCGGGATAGCTTGCCTCTTCCGGCTGCGAGAGATCGAAGATCAGCCGGTAGGCGTCCGGCTCCTCGATGGCGAATTGCAGATAGGCGTCGCCGACCGCGCGGCCGCGCCGCGACGGGCTGCCGAAGGTGCGGCGCGCCGCCTCCAGCCGTTCCGAGAATCGGTCGAGCGCGGCGGCGCGGACGGCGGCGAAAATCTCGTCCTTGTTGCGGAAGTAGCGGTACGGCGTCATCGCGCTGCACTCGAGCCGTTCGGCGATGTGGCGCATGGTGACGCCCTCCACGCCGCGCTCGACGAACAGCCGCTCGGCCGCCTCGCACAGGCGGCGGCGAAAATCGGAGATCGCGGTTTCCGTGAGCTGGGGACGCATGCCGGCTGCAGCTGGAGGTTTCGGACGGCGGCAAGGTGCGGCATTAAATTTACGTTGTAAAGAATTTTTCCGCACGGCATTGCCTCCGCGCTAGCGCCTGCGATAGCCTGCGCGCCGAAATTGGGCCGCCCGGCTATGATGAAGTAATCGTTCGACCGATTTCGCATCGCGGAAATGCGTGCAATCAGGCCCGTTCCAAACCTTAACCACTGAGGAAATGTCCATGACAGAAGCCGTCATCGTCTCGACCGCCCGCACGGGCCTCGCCAAGTCCTGGAAAGGCGCGTTCAACGCCACACACGGCGCCTCGCTCGGCGGCTATGCCGTCAAGGCCGCCATCGAGCGCGCCGGCATTTCGCCCGACGAGGTCGAGGACGTGGTGATGGGCTGCGCGACGCCGGAAGGCGCCACCGGCGGCAATATCGCCCGCCAGATCGCGTTGCGCGCCGGATGCCCGGTTTCCGTGCCCGGCATGACGATCAACCGCTTCTGCTCCTCGGGCCTGCAGACGATCGCCACGGCCGCCCAGCGCATCATCGCCGGCGAGAACGACATCCTCGTCGCAGGCGGCGTGGAATCGATCTCGCTCGTGCAGAACGAAGCCAACAAGACGCACGGCAAGGATCCCTGGCTCGTCCAGCACAAGCCGGAAATCTACTGGTCGATGCTGCAGACCGCCGAGCAAGTCGCCAAGCGCTACGGCATCGGCCGCGAAGTGCAGGACCAGTACGGCGCCCGCTCGCAGCAGCGTGCGGAAGCCGCGCTGAAGGCCGGCAAGTTCAAGGATGAGATCGTGCCCGTCACCACGATCATGAAGGTGACCGACAAGAACACGGCGCAGGTCGTCGACAAGGAAGTCACGATCGACGCCGATGAGGGCATCCGCCCCGGCACGACCTATGAGGCGGTCGCGGGCATCAAGCCGGTGTTCGAAGGCGGCGTGATCGCGGCCGGCAACGCCAGCCAGTTCTCGGACGGCGGCGCAGCCGTGGTCGTCATGAACGCCAAGCTCGCCGAACAGCGCGGCCTCAAGCCGCTCGGCGCCTTCCGCGGCTTCGCGGTCGCCGGCTGCGAGCCGGACGAAATGGGCATCGGCCCCGTCTTCGCCATTCCGAAGCTGCTCGCCAAGGCCGGCCTCAAGGTCTCGGATATCGACCTCTGGGAACTGAACGAAGCCTTCGCCGTGCAGGTGCTCTACTGCCGCGACAAGCTCGGCATTCCGGACGACAAGCTCAACGTCAACGGCGGCGCCATCGCGGTCGGCCATCCCTACGGCGTCTCGGGCGCGCGCCTGACCGGCCATGCGCTGATCGAGGGCAAGCGCCGCGGCGGCAAGCTCGCCGTCGTCACCATGTGCATCGGCGGCGGCCAGGGCGCGGCGGGTCTCTTCGAGATCTTCTGAGCCTCTTCGCCCGAGCGATCATCAAGGCGTCGGCTTCGGCCGGCGCCTTTTGTTTCAGTCCATGGCCAGCGCAGCCACGTGATCGGCGATGGCAAGGCTCGCGGTCAGGCCGGGGCTCTCGATGCCGAAGAGATTGATGAGGCCCGCGACGCCATGGTCGCGGGGGCCCTCGATCATGAAATCCGCCGCCGGCTCCCCCGGCCCGGAAACCTTGGGGCGGATGCCGGAATAGGCAGGCTGCAGCGCGCCATCTTCCAGCGCCGGCCAGTAGCGGCGGATTTCCGCATAGAAGGCGTCGGCGCGGTGGGGGTCGACCGTATGGTCGAGCCCTTCGATCCATTCGACGTCCGGCCCGAACCGCGCGGCCCCGCCCATGTCCAGCGTCAGATGCACGCCGAGCCCGCCTTCGACGGGGACAGGATAGACCAGCCGCGCAAACGGCGACTTGCGGGCCATCGAAAAATAACAACCGCGCGCAAAGAACTGGCGCGGGATGTGGGCGGCGGGCATGCCGGCGAGAGCGCGGGCAAACGGCACGGCGCCGTGGCCGGCGGCATTCACGACAAGACGCGCCTTGAGCGTCAGCTCGTCGCCCTCGGCGCTACGGGTTTCGAGGACGATTCCATCGTTCTCGATCCCTCCGGCGGCGGCGCGCGTGAGAAACGCGACCTGCGCCCCATGCGCCTCCGCATCGCCTTGCAACGCGAACATGTAGGCGTGGGAATCGATGATCCCCGTCGATGGCGAATGCAGCGCCGCGACACAGGCGAGGTCCGGCTCCATTGCCCGCGCCTCCGCCGACGTCATCAGACGGAGGTCGTCGACGCCGCAAGCGCGCGCGCCCTCCGCGATCTTCGCGAGCTTGGCCTGTTGCCCATCCTCCGTGGCCACGATCAGCTTGCCGAGCCGCTTGTGGGGCACGCCATGCGCCTCGCAATAGCGGTAGAGTTTCGCCTTTCCCTCAACGCAGAGCCGCGCCTTCAGGCTTCCGGGCGGATAATAGATGCCGGCATGGATGACCTCGGAATTGCGCGAACTGGTTTCCGTGCCGATGGCGTCCGCAGCCTCGATGACCAGCACGTCCCTTCCGGCCCTCGCGAGCGAGCGGGCTATAGCCAGACCGACTACGCCGGCCCCGATCACCACTACGTCGACCTTTTCCACGCGCCTGGTCTCCAGCGACAGAACTTGCGCCCGCCATCAACCTGTTATACGCCCACGGCGACCGGAGGGGTGGCCGAGTGGTTGAAGGCGCACGCCTGGAAAGTGTGTATACGGGAAACCGTA
>CAMFKC010000392.1 GCA_945956975.1 uncultured Methylocystaceae bacterium
GCCTCGTACCGCGAGGCGCGGCCGGATCCGGGCGCCGCGCCGCGCCAGTCGCGCACGCGCGTCGTCCTGTTGCGCGCGGGCGAAGGCGCGCGCAAGGCCCTGCCGCTTTCTCTCATCACCCGCATCGAAAGCGTCGACACGGCGGCGGTCGAGCGGACCGGCGCCGGTTATGTGCTGCGCCACCGCGGCCAGCTCATGCCGCTCCTGCCCGCAGCCGAGGGCGTCGCGCCGACGCACGCCAACCAGCCGGTGCTGGTCATCGGCTACGGCGGCGAGACGATGGGACTGCTCGTCGACGAGATCATCGACATCGTGGAAGACCCGCTCGAAATCCAGATCGCGCAGGGGGCGCCAGGCGTGATCGGAACGGCGGAGTTCGGCGGGTCGGTCGCGGAATTGCTCGACCTCACACATTTCATCCGGCTCGCGCGACCGGACTCGGCGTCGCGCGGCGTCAACCGGAAGTTCAGGATCCTGCTGGTCGACGATCGCCAGTTCTTCCGCGATATGCTGACCCCGGTGCTGTCCGCGGCGGGCTACCACGTCACGGCGCTGACGGGCGCAGCGGAGGCGCTCGCCCTGATCGACAAGGGCGCGCAATTCGACGCCATCGTCACCGACATCGATATGCCCGACATCGACGGATACAGCTTCGCACGCGCGCTGCGCGCCATGGCGGCCTGCGGGCGGACGCCCATCGTTGCGCTCGTCGCCCAGGCCAACGACAAGACGATGAAGGCCGCGAAGGCCGCCGGCATCGACGCCATCGCGGGCAAGTTCGATCGCGGCGCCCTGCTCGAGACGCTTTGCGAAGCCTTGGGCGATGCGACGCTCGGCGCACAGGAGCTCGAGGACAGGTTCCTGGCGGGAGCGGCCGCATGAGCAGCGCCACGCAAGCTCTTTCGCTTACGACGCCCGGCGCCGACTCCCGGCGCGGGTTTTTCACCGTGCAGGCCGCTGGACAGCTCTTCGGCCTTCCCGTCGATGCGGTGCAGACGATCTTCCGCCTGCAGGCGATCACGCCCGTGCCGCTCGGTCCCGCCGTCGTTGCGGGCTTGGTCAATCTGCGCGGCAAGATCGTGGTGGCGCTCAATCTCGACAAGCGCCTCGGTCTCCCGCCCAACGAAGCCGCCAACAACGCGCTTGCCGTCGCCGTCGAACGTCGCGGAGAGACCTTCGCTCTCATCGTGGATTCCGTCGGCGACGCGATCGAATGCGAGGAGCACGAGCGCATCTCGTCGCCGCGCCATATCCAGAGCGAGCGCGCGCGCCTGACCGCCGCCTACTACCGCACGTCGGGCGGCATACTTCCGATCCTCGATGTCGACGCCCTCTTCGACATGCGCGCGGACGCCCTGTCCACACGCGTTCCCGCCCAAAGCACGCAAGTTGGTATTTCCGGAGCCGGCCAATGAAACAGATTCTGGTGGTCGACGATTCAGCCGTGATCCGAAAGATCGCGCGCCGCATCCTCGACTCGATGCGATTTTCGACGACGGAAGCCAACGACGGGCGCGAAGCGCTCGACGCCTGCGGAACGACCATGCCGGACGGAATCCTGCTCGACTGGAACATGCCCGTGATGGACGGCTACGAGTTCCTCCAGCAGTTGCGCCGCATGCCGGGCGGATCGAAACCGAAGGTCGTCTTCTGCACGACCGAGAACGACGTCTCGCAAATCGCGCGCGCCATGCACGCCGGCGCCGACGAATACATCATGAAGCCGTTCGACCGGCAGATCGTCCGTTCCAAATTCGAGGAAATCGGACTGATCTGATTGCGGCCGCGCGTTTCATTCTGAAAGTCGATTTATGAGTAAACTGGTTTCAGCCCGCGCATCCGCCGCCGACCCCGCCTCGAGCCTTCGCGGCAATTTCGAACTGCGCCGTTTCTCCGCTCTCACGCCCCGCGTTCTGGTCGTCGGCGCCTCCACTGGAGGCCCCCAGGCCCTGGCGGCGCTCCTCCCTCGCATCGGCCCGCGGCTGAAGGAAATACCGGTCGTGGTCGTCCTGCACATGCCGACCAATTTCACCGATGTGGTGACTGGCCAGATCGGCGGGCTTACCGGACTCCCGACGACCGCCGCCATAAACGGCGAAGAATTGCGCGCCGGCCGCATCTATTTCGCGCCGGGCGACACGCACCTCAAGATCGTCCGCGTCGGCCCTTATTACGCGCTCGCCCATTTCGACGGACCGCAGGAGAATTTCTGCAAGCCGGCCGTCGATGTTCTCTTCCGCTCCGCCGCGGACGCCTACGGCCCCGGCGT
Source organism: uncultured Methylocystaceae bacterium (assembly GCA_945956975.1). Classification (GTDB taxonomy): domain Bacteria; phylum Pseudomonadota; class Alphaproteobacteria; order Rhizobiales; family Beijerinckiaceae; genus JAJXWB01. The sequence goes on from CAMFKC010000392.1 coordinate 2,270, forward strand.
GCTCGGCGTCGTGCTGACGGGCATGGGCTCGGATGGCCTCGAAGGAGCCCGCCGGATCGTTCACGCCGGCGGCAGCGTCATCGTTCAGGACGAAGCATCCAGCGCGGTCTGGGGCATGCCCGGCGCCGTCGCCCGCGCGGGTCTCGCGGCAGCCATCGCGCCGGTCAGCCAGCTCGCCGATTCCATCGCCTTTCGTCTCGGCGGCTCGCAGAAATCGGAGGCGCCATGAACGCCTTCGACGAACTCGCGCGCCTGCTCGGCGAACGCATCGGCATGGCGATCGATCCGCGCCGCCGCGCCTCGATCGAGGCGCGGCTGGCGGGCCTGATGGCCGACTGCGGCTATTCGGATTCGGAGGAATTCGTGCGTCGTCTGCGCTCGGGTCTCGACCCCGCGCTGATGAACCGCACCGTCGATGCGATGGTGACCTGCGAGACGCTGTTCTTTCGCGATCGCGCGCCTTTCGAGGCGATGCGCGGCGTCGTGCTGCCGAAGCTGAAGGAAACGCGGCGCGACTTCCGGAACCTGCGGATCTGGAGCGCAGCCTGCGCCACGGGCCAGGAGCCCTATTCCATCGCGATGGTGATCGACGACATGGCTCGCGACTTTGCCGGATGGCGGGTCGACATCGTTGCGTCGGACATTTCGCAATCGGCGCTGGCTGCGGCGCGCGCCGGCGTCTACTCGCAATTCGAGGTGCAGCGCGGACTGCCGACGGCCATGCTGCTGCGCTATTTCCGCAAGGACGCCGCCGGCTGGCGCGTCGCCGAGCATCTGCAGGCCGCAATCGATTTCCGCCACGTCAATCTCGTCTCGGAATTCGGCGCGCTCGGGTGTTTCGACGTCGTGCTCTGCCGCAATGTGCTCATGTACATGGACGTCGAACGACGCCGCGACATCCTGCGGCGGATTTCCGCCCAGCTTGCGCCCGACGGTTATCTGATGCTGGGCGCAACGGAAACGATCGTCGGCCTGACCGACGATTTCGTCGCCGCGCCGGGCTTCGCCGGCCTGTTCACGCACCGGCCGCAGAAGCGCGGGACCATGCGCCTCGTCGCCAATTCCTGAGGCGGTAGCCGCAAACAAAAACCCCGCGGATCGCTCCGCGGGGTTTTTCGTTTTCGGGGGACTGCGCGCGTCAGGCGGTGATGCGCTCTTCCGCCTCGTTCGGCTCGCGCAGGACGTAGCCGCGGCCCCATACGGTCTCGATATAGTTGCGGCCCTGGCTGGCGTTCGCCAGCTTCTTGCGCAGCTTGCAGATGAAGACGTCGATGATCTTGAGTTCGGGCTCGTCCATGCCGCCGTAGAGATGGTTGAGGAACATCTCCTTGGTGAGCGTCGTGCCCTTGCGGAGCGAGA
>CAMFKC010000393.1 GCA_945956975.1 uncultured Methylocystaceae bacterium
AGTGGGCAGTTGATGTAGTCGGCGCCCGTGCCGCCGGGCCCCGCCTTGTCGTAGCGCGACTGGAACCACGCCTTGGTCATGTCGATGGAATCGCGGTGCACGATGGGGGCGATCGCGTCGAAGAAGGCGAGCCCCGCCTCGCCGGTCAGCCTTCCGATCGCCCCGGCAAGTTGATTCGACGTCAGAGGCCCGGTCGAAATTATCACGCTATCCCAGTTGCTTGGCGGGATATCCTGAATCTCTTCGCGAGCGACTTGAATCAGATCGTGAGCAGCGATCGCGGCGGTCACCGCGCCGGAAAAGCCGTCGCGGTCCACCGCCAGCGCCCCGCCGGCCGGCACCTGATTGGAGTCGGCGGCGCGCATCACCAGCGAGCCCATGGCCCGCATCTCGCGATGCAGGACGCCGACGGCATTGGTCGAGGAATCGTCGGAGCGGAAGGAATTCGAGCAGACGAGTTCGGCAAGCCCGTCGGTTTGGTGGGCGTCGGTGCCGCGCACCGGCCGCATCTCGTGCAGGACGACGGGCACGCGGGCCGAGGCGATCTGCCAGGCGGCTTCCGAACCGGCGAGACCGCCGCCGATGACGTGAATGGGTTTCATGCGTGGGGCTTAGCGTGTGGCCGAGGGAACGCAAGCCCTCAGGGGCGCCCGAAAAGAAAAAGCGCCCGCCGGTGGGAGGAACCGGCGGGCGCGCTAGGCATGATGTTCAGCCGGGAGGGAGGAGATCCGGCGTCTGCGTCATGCAAACTCAGTAGTGCGACGATTTCTTCGCGACGTGCTCGATGTCCGCCCGGACGATTCCGAGGTCGTGCAATTCGCGGTCCGTCAGGCGCGACAACTCCCGAACCGACGCGCGATAGCGGCGCCATTCCTGAATCTTGTGCGCAATTTCCTTGATCGACATGGTCCTGTTCCCATCACGTTGCGCGGCGTTATCCGTCGCTCATGATGCAATGCAACATAGTGGAGATATGAACAGTCGAGTAGAGGGGAATGGTCAAGTCAGCCATGCGATGGACGCATGTAAACGCTGAATTGAGGAGCATTCAGAGTTTAGTTACGCCTGTGGCGCATGCAGAAATCGCACAGCGAAATCATGGATTTGTGCGACGCAAAACAAATTCGGGTCGCCCAAAGCGGATCGGGCGCGTCCGTGACGCGCCCGAAATTCGTGCATCTTTGCCGGCCGCTCCCCATGCGGCCAGTAGTCTCAGGCGGCGGTCAGGCCGGCGTGGCGAGCGGCTTGCCCTTCTCCACAATGTAGGTGGAGACGAGCTTCACCTTGCCCGGGCCGTTCTTCGCCCCGGCGTGCGGCGTGTTGGGCGGGATCTGGAACCCGTCGCCGGCCTTCAGCTTCTTGACGCCCTGGCCCTCGATCGGCAGGTCTACCTCGCCGGAAACGACATAGCCGGACTCGATGCCCGGATGCGTGTGCCGACCGATCATCACGCCCGGCTCGATCTCGACTTCCATGACGATCGTCTCGTAGCCCGCCGTTGGCCCGTCGATGCGCGACAGCAGTTTGCGGTTGAGCCCGGTCGTCGCCGCCGGCGCGCCCTGGGCGTTCGCCTCGCTGGCGATGAAGCCGGTAGCGGTGATCTCGCAAATGGCGCAGCCGGCGACGAGGCTGGCGAAACCGCCAGTCAATCCGCGACGTGTGAGCATGGTTTTCTCCCGGGAATGCTGCCCGACTTCGCGCGGGCTGGGGAGAAATGTGCGCTTGGGCGGGCCGGTTGGCAATCGCTATGCCGTCGCACACGCCACCCGAAGGTCTCAGGGAAGCTTCTCGATGCTCGCTTTGACCGCCAAAACCTTTTTGGCGTCCCAAGGAACCGCGGGTATGACCGGTCCTACCAAGGCGGCCAGGAAGCGGATGTTGTAATAGTCCCGGCACGCGCCGCCGACGACAGCATTCCAGCGCGGATCGTAGGCGCCGGCGACGGATCGTCCAACGAGCGATGGTTCGACCACAGTGTCCATCAGCGACAATGCCCATGTCGTATCGCCGTCGCTGCGGGTCACATAGTCCAGCGGAAAGCAGACCCGATAATTGCCAATGCCCTCTAGTTTGATCGGGCATTTGCGGGAGTAATTCTTGTTGTTGGCCTGCTCGACCTTGCTGAGGTCCGTGCAATCATACGACTTGGCCTCAGGAGCGGGGGCGGGTGGCGCCGCTGCGGACGTCTTCGACATTTCACCCTCGTTCAGTTCGCCCTTCCTGTACCATTGCCACCGCACGGTCGAAGCGCCATTGCTCTGGTTCTGGACCATTGCCGCAGACGGCGTCGCCATGTCGATGCATTCGCCGGGAGCGATTTCCTTGTCCGATACGGTCCAGGATGGAAGCGGCGGTTCGGTGGCCGCGAAATTCCATCGCGCCAGCAATTTCGGGCCTTTCACATTGCAAAGGCGCAGGTCTTGCTGGATGCGCTTGAGAAAGCCGATCCCGTCGCGCGCCACGATGCGCTGCGTTCCGTCGAGCCCGTTGAGCGTCGTCGCCTCGGTTGTCGCGCCGATCGGCGTTGGCGATTTGACGACACGACAGGCGATCGCGTGCGCGCGGGCCCTGTATCTGGGCCCTCCGTCCGGCTGGTTCGGCCAGCCCGGCTGATCCGAGATGTTGCAACTCCAGCTAGCGTCTCCTATCGGCGCGTTGCGTACGACGTAACCGCTGGTCAATCCGGATACGTCGCCGAAATATTGTTCGCAGCCGCCGCCCGTCATGCGGAAACCGAGCGCGTCGTAGTTCGGAATCTTCGCCCGAAGATCAACGTCGGCGATCGCTGGCTGGTGCGCGCCGCCCGACGTGGCGTCGTTGAACTCCGTCCTGCACTGAAGGGCGTAGCTTGGCCCTTGAACGGCGCTGCCGGGCGCCGTCGGCGGCGTTTGGGCTTCAGCCGTCAACACATTGGCGAGCAGTAGCGCTGTTGAAAGCGCCAAAGAGTTTGAGATGCGCATGATGTTCCCCCCGAAGCGGCGCGGGTCGACCGCCCGGGAGGAGGATGGCACAGTTTCATCCGGCTGTAGGTCTGCTCAGTGTCGGTTTACTCCGCCGCCTCGCTCACCGCCTTCATCGGCCGCCGCGCCAGCACCTCCTTCAAGAATCGGCCGGTGTGGCTCCTTGCCACCTTCACCACATCCTCCGGCGTGCCCTGCGCGACGATCTCGCCGCCGCCGTCGCCGCCTTCCGGGCCCATGTCGATGATCCAATCGGCGGTCTTGATGACCTCCAGATTGTGCTCGATCACCACGACCGAATTCCCCTGGTCGACTAGCTCGTGGAGCACTTCCAGCAGCTTCTTCACGTCGTGGAAGTGCAGGCCGGTCGTCGGCTCGTCGAGAATGTAGAGCGTGCGGCCCGTGGAGCGGCGCGCCAGCTCCTTCGAGAGTTTCACGCGCTGCGCCTCGCCGCCCGATAGGGTCGTCGCCTGCTGCCCGACATGCACATAGTCGAGGCCGACGCGCTTCAGCGTCTCCATTTTCTCGCGGATCGACGGCACGGCCTTGAACAAAGTGGCGGCCTCTTCCACGGTCATGTCGAGCACATCGGCGATCGACTTCTCGCGGTATTTCACCTCCAGCGTCTCGCGGTCGTAGCGCTTGCCCTTGCAGACGTCGCAGGTGA
>CAMFKC010000394.1 GCA_945956975.1 uncultured Methylocystaceae bacterium
CGATCAACCTGTTCAACCGCACCTACTACGACGCCTTCTACCAGTCGCCCGTGCCCTTCGCGCAGATCGCGCCGGGCCGCAGCGTCCAGTTCAGCGTGAAGGCGACGTTCTGATGCTGATCTGCATTCCCGAGGTCCTCAGCAAGGCGGAGGTCGCCGACTTCCGCCGGCTGATGGATGCGGTCGATTGGGAGGACGGGCGCTCCACCGCGGGCGCCCAGTCCCGCATGGTGAAGAAGAACGAGCAATTGCCGCCCGACAGCGATCTGTCGCGGCGGCTCGGCGCGCGCATCGTCTCCGCGCTGACATCCAATCCGACGTTCGTTTCGGCCTCGATCCCGCTGCACATCTTTCCGCCATTGTTCAACCGGTACGGCGTCGGCCAGAAATTCGGCGTTCACGTCGACAACGCCGTGCGCGGCGACCCGCTGACCGGACTGCGCATCCGCACCGATCTTTCGGCGACGCTTTTCCTCGGCGAGCCCGACGAATACGACGGCGGCGAACTTGTGATCGAGGATCATTACGGATCGCACGAGGTCAAATTGCCCGCAGGCGATCTTGTGCTATATCCTTCCAAGAGCCTGCATATGGTGACCGAAGTGACGCGCGGCGCGCGCGTGGCCTCTTTCATGTGGATGCAGAGCATGATCCGCGACGATCACGCGCGCAGCATGATCTTCGATCTCGATACTTCCATCCAGGCGCTGTGTGAGCGCTTGGGCCGCGACGATCCCGAAGCCGTGCGGCTGACTGGCGTCTATCACAACCTGATCAGGTATTGGGCCGAGACATGACACTTCGAACATGGGCGGGCGGGCTCTGCGGCCTTGCGATTGTCGCCACGGGCGCATCCGCCTTCGCGCAGGACGCGGTCAACGCGGCGATGAAGCCGGCCGCGATCATCCCGCATGAACTGTCGCCGTGGTCGATGTTCATGTCCGCCGACATCGTCGTGAAGGCGGTCATGGTCGGCCTCGCCTTCGCCTCGCTCGTCACCTGGACGGTGTTTTTCGCCAAGACGTTCGAGATCGCGCGCGCCACGCGCCGGCTGTCGCAAAGCCTGTCGCGCGTCGCCGAGGCGCCCAGCGTCGCGGACGCCCGCGCCATGGCCGGCGACGCCGCGCCGGTGATGACCGCGCTGCTCGAAGCCGCCGCGCAGGAAGAGCGTCTCTCGGCGTCCGTCGGCGCGCATGGCCGCACGCTGGAGCGCGCCGCATCGCGCTTCGCCGAAATCGTGCGCGGCGAACAGCGCGCCGTGCGCACGGGCATGGGCGTGCTCGCCACCATCGGGTCCACCGCGCCGTTCGTCGGCCTGTTCGGCACGGTCTGGGGCATCATGAACGCCTTCATCGGCATTTCGAAATCGCAGACCACCAATCTCGCAGTCGTCGCGCCGGGCATCGCCGAGGCGCTGCTGGCCACCGCCATCGGCCTCGTCGCGGCGATCCCGGCGGTCATCATCTACAATCACTTCACCCGCAAGACCGCGGGCTATCTCGACATCGTCGGCCAGGCCTCGGGCGCCGCGACCCGCCTGCTGTCGCGCGATCTCGACAGCGGCGGCCGGCGCGGCTGGCCGCGCGCGGCGGAGTAGCGCCATGGGCTTCTCGCTCGGCGACGCCGATACGGACGATCTCGCCGAAAGCCACGAGATCAATGTCACGCCCTTCATCGACGTCATCCTCGTCCTGCTCATCATCTTCATGGTGGCGGCGCCGCTGTCGACCGTCGATCTTCCGGTCGACCTGCCGACGTCGAGCGCGACGCCGCAGAAGCGGCCGGACAAGCCGACCTATGTGACGATATCAGGCGATCTCGCGGTCTCGCTCGGCGAGAACCCGGTCAAGCGCGTCGATCTCGTCGCCGCGCTCGATGCCCAGCCTGCCGAACAGGGCAAGGACCGCCGCATCTTCCTGCGGGCCGACAAGACCGTGCCCTATGGCGAGATGATGGACGTGCTGGAGCGCCTGCGGAAGGGGGGCTACCTCAAGGTCGCACTCGTGACGCTCGAGAAGCCGGGCGACCAGCCGGCGCCGCCCAAATGAGCACGGGGGCGGCCGGACTGACGCCGTCGCTGGCGCGCGCATCGGTCGTGCCCCTGTGGGCGGTCGCGGCCGTCGCGGCCGTCGCGCTGCATGGCGCCCTCGCCGCGGGCCTGCTCTGGACAATGTCCAGCGAGGAGGCCGACGACGACATCGGCGCGCCGGCGATCGAGATCGCAATGGACATGGCCGCGCCGAAGGCCGAGCAGAGCGACGCGCCGCCGGGCCCGGAATCGGCGGCGTCCGCCGCGGCGCCGGAGAGCGCGGAGGCCAAGCCCCAGACCGTCGACTCCACGCAGCCGAAGGAAGAGCCCGTCGAGGCGGAAAATCCGGACCGCGTCGTCTCGACCGCCGAGCCGAAAAAGCCCGAAGAAAAGGTCGAGGAGCCGAAGCAGACGCCGTCTCAGGCCTCGTCCGCGTCGGTCGCCGCCGAGGATACGGCGCCGCCGGCGCAGGACGCCCAGCCTGCGGACGTCGCACGCGCGCCCGCCATCGGCCCGGGCCGCGCCGCGCTTCAGCAGCGCGCGACCTGGCAGCGCCGTCTCGTCGCGCATCTCAATCGTCACAAGCGCTATCCGGCCGACGGCGGGCGCCGCGAGGCGCGTGTCGAGGTCAGTTTCACCATCAACCGGTCCGGCCAGGTGCAAAGCGCCACGATCGTGAAGAGCTCCGGTCTGCCGGCTTTCGACGCGGCCGCGCTCGCGATGGTGCGCCGCGCGGATCCCCTGCCCGCGCCGCCGCCGCTGGTGGCGGACGAAGGACTGACCTTCACCATGCCGGTAATGTTCCGGGCCGATCAGCGCTGACGCCGCCCGCAGGCGATCATTTCGCGTCGAGTATGCGCACGGAGCTCCATGCGCCCTCCGGCATGGCCTCGGCGTCGCGCGCCAGGCTTGCGAAAGCCAGATACAGCGTCGCGAGCGCCGGGCTGTCGCCGGCAAGCGCCTGCGCGCTCGTCGCCGCCTCCGCGAAGCGCCGCGCGCGATAGGCCTCGAGCATGGCGCCATGGCGCGTCCTGAGCGCGGCGAAGCCATTGGATCGCGCGCAGGCGTCGTCGCCCACCAGAGCGAACAGCCGCGTCGGCGCCGCGCGGCCCTTCACGCGCACGCAATCGACCTCCAGCCAGGCGAGATCGCCCGCCTCCGCCTGCGTCTCCTCGCTGGCCAGGATGTCCACGCCATAAAGTTTGGTCAGGCTTTCGAGCCGCGCAGCGACATTCACGGGGTCGCCGATGGCGGAATAGTCGAAGCGCTTGATCGAGCCGATATTGCCGACCGAGCAAGGACCCGTATTGAGACCGATGCCGAAGCGCGCATCCTTGTGCATGCGATGCTTCGTCTCGTCCAGCGACGAGCGCTGCGCGTTGAACGCCGCCAGCGCGTCGCGCATCGCCAGCGCCGCCATGCAGGCGTTGCGCGCATGCGCCGCATCGTCCAGCGGCGCGTTCCAGAACGCCATGATGGCGTCGCCCATGTATTTGTCGACCGTGCCGCCATGCGCGAGAATCGTGTCGGTCAGCGGCGTCAGATATTCGTTCATGAAGGCGATGGTTTCGGCCGCGTCCAGCCCTTCGACCAGGCC
>CAMFKC010000395.1 GCA_945956975.1 uncultured Methylocystaceae bacterium
CCGTCAGCGTCTTGCCGTCGGCGCCGAACGTGACCGAGGCTGTCGGCAGCGCGGGCGCGGGCAGCAGCGTGCGCACGCGCGTCTCGATGCGCGACAGCGTCTCCCCCGACGGCGCGTCGGCGTTGAGATGGTGCGCGATGCAGTCGATGGCGGTGGCGAAATCCTTCGCCCAGCCGTCGACGATCACGATCTCCGCCGCGCTCTCCGGCGCGATCTTGGCCTCGAAGGCGAGGCTGCCGCAGGGCTCAAAGGAGTAGAGCAGCCCGTCGTCGGCGGTGGCGCGCATCGGCGCGCGGCCAGTCAGCGCATCGGGATTGGCCGGCGTGCCCATGCCGAAGAAACGCGACTTCATGTCCTCGTAGCCGATCAGCCGCACGTCGCCGGTCTCGCCCGGTCCGGCCGCATGGAAGGCGACCTCGTGCGACATGCGCCGCTGCGACTGGCGCAGGTGCGGCGTCTTGAGCAGGCGGTTCTGCGCGATGATCGCGGCCGGCGCGTTCATGAACCACGTGCCGACATGCAGCGCATTGTAGGCGGCGTCGCGCCGCTCGGCGCCGGTCTCGTTGATCACCCATTCGCGCAGCGTCGCCACCGTGATCCGGCGCGCGCGCTTCTCGATGTTGACGATCTTGAGGCGCGTGACCTCCACCGCCTCGTTCTCGACGACCTCGATCGTCGCTTCGACGCGCAGCCCGTTCATCGTGCGCTCGAAGAAGAGCCGCGTCGGCGACAGCCGCTGCAGCCGGGTGGCGGGACCGCCCGGCACGGGCGCCGAGCCCAGCGACCACAGATCGCCGTCGCCCTCGCGGAAATAGACGAACTTGCCGCGCGGCTGGCCGGGATCGTCGGGCTGGCGCGTGATGTCGATCTGCGCGCCCGAGCGCGCCGTGCGCTCGACGCGGCTCACGCCCTGCCCGTCGTCGTACCATTCGCTGGTGAGATAGCCGTTGGTCAGCACAAAGGGCTTCGATTCCGGCAGCCCGCCCATCCCTGTGCCGAAGGACGCCGCACGGCGGCCGGTGACCGCGAGGCGCCGCAGCACCAGCGCCGCGAGGAACAGCGCCGCCACCGCCGCCACCAGAGCGTAACCCAGCAGCAGCGACAGGGTCGGCTGCGCGACGGCGCGCAGCTTCTCCGCGCCGGTCCACGCCTTGTCCCAGTCGGCGCCGGCAGGAATGTAGAAGGGCAGCAGCAGCGGCATCCAGGTGCCGAAGCGGCGCAGGCCCTCCGGAATGGCGCGGCTCGTCTGCGCCTTGCCCAGGAACCTTGCGGAGGATTCGTCGAGCGCGTCGCCGCCGACGAAGGAGAGGTTCACGAGCGTGGCGACGCGCAGGCCCATGTGGTCGAACCAGATCAGCACGCGCAGCCAGTCGTAGGCGAGCAGGCCGGTGAAGATCGCCAGCGACCAGTCCACGAAGGCCTGGTGCGGCTGCGTCGCCTGGATCAGCGTCGCGACGCCCGTGCGCACGAGGCCGTCCTGATTGTACCAGGTCGGCTCCGGCACCGACTTCAGGAAGGTGTAGATGATCGGCGCCATCCACAGGCCCCAGCGCAGCACCAGGATGGCGTTGTCGACGAGCTGGCGCACGCCGTCCTCGCTGAACAGCTTGCGCAGCGGCTTGAGGTCGCGCTTCACCAGCGCGGTCAGGAAGAACAGGTTGATGGAGAACAGCGGCGCCGCGAAAATCCACTGGATGACGCCGGAGAGCGACTCGAGATACAGCGTCTTCACGGCGCCCTGCGCCGGGCCGAGGCTCGTCGTGCCCCAGCGCTGGAACAGCGGCGTGATGCCGTAGTCGGCGATCGGCCGTCCCCAGTGCGGATAGAAGATGGCCGTGTAGACGTAGAATTTCGCCTGCACCGTATCGAGCTGCAGCGTGTCGAAATACCAGCCGATGGCGCCGCCCACGAGCCCGCCGAGCAGCGTGCCGAACAGGTAGATGCGCCAGCTCGACAGGCGCCGGCGGCGCCCCAGCAGGATCGGCACGAGGTCCGACAGGAAATCCACGCCTGCGTAAGCCGCAGCGCCCGCGAGCGCGCCGAACAGGAAGCGCGCGCCGCCGTCGAGCGCCGGGGTGTTGAGCGCGACCGCGATCCAGATCGCGCCGCCGAGCATCAGGCCGCGCAGGTAGTTCGACGGCCGCTGGTATTCGCGCACGAGACGCCCGCGGAACGGCGGCGTCGAATCCGTGCTTTCCATGATCGTGCGGCCGAGCGGATAGAACAGGCAGCCGACGATGGCCGCGCCGAGCACGCCCGTCGCCACGAAGGCGTCGAACAGCCTGTCGTTCTGCGTGAAGGCGCCGACCGCGCCGACCAGCGCCATGAACAGGAAGCCGTAGACCGCGCCCTTGCCCGCGCCCGACGACCAGGGCTTCCGCACCGCCGGCTCGATCGGCGGCTTGCCGTGCAGCAGGTCGGTCACGGTCTGCGTGATGAGATAGGTCTCGCCCCACAGGCCCGCCTGCGAAAGGCCCGCCATCAGCGCGGTGAACAGCACGCCGACCGGCGCGGGCAGGGATTGCGCGAAGTCGAGCGAGCCGTAGGTGGCGATGTTCGGCGTGAAGGAAGCGAAGATCGCCGCGCCGAACAGCATGGCGTGCAGGCGAAGCCCGCCCTGCGGGCGCCGCCCGAGCGCGATCGACGCGCCGGCGACGACGGCCTCGTTCAAGAGGATCAGGATGGGCGCGCGGCCGATCGCCGCCACGACGAAATAATCGAGCGGCGCGTTGAATGTCAGCTTGCGGCCGAGATCGGCCGGCAGGTTGGAGCCGATGGCGAGAAACAGGCAGAAGACGAAGGGAATGAGCGCCAGCGCGCCATTGGCCGCCGCCTGCGGCCTGCGGCCCGAATAGGCCATGATGATGAGCAGCGCGGCGATGTAGAGGCCCGCCGCGCAGGAGGCGCCGACGGAGGTGAAGGCGAAGAGCTCGCTCCAGGTGTTGGCCGCCCGCCACAGGAAGGCCTGCGGATTGCACAGCAGCGCATAGACGCCGACGACCAGCGCATCGAACCAGCCGGTGCGCGCCAGCGCCTGCAGCGGGCGCCCTTCGGGATCGACCAGCGCGAGGCCGCAGGCGGCGGTCGCGGCGGCGCCGAGCGCGGACTGCCATCCCCCCATGCCTGCCAGGGCGATGCTGCCGCCGAGCAGCACGATTCCGCCGAGAAGCGCCCACACGGGCGCGCTCCGTTCCTGTGTCGCGGCAATAGTCATCGCGTGTCGCCTGTCCCTCTCGACCTGACGACCACGCCTCCCCCGGGGCGTACCGCGCCAAGCGCCTGCCTGAACCGCGCGCTCTGCGGCGCGCTGATTCGCTCGGTTTCACTATACCGGGCCGGGGCTGCAGGCCACATTGCCCTTCCGCGCGCGATCCCCTAATTCCCAAGGGGAAACCCCGGAGGAAACCCCATGTCCGCACTGCCCACGAAAATGCGCCAGGTGATCTTCGACGGCGCAGGCGGGCCGGAGGTGGTCAAGCTGGCCGAGGCGGACGTTCCCGCGCCGGGCCCGGGCAAGGTTCTGGTCGAGGTCGCGGCCTTCGGCATCAACCGCCCGGATTGCATCCAGCGCACCGGCGCCTATCCGCCGCCGCCCGGCGAAAGCCA
>CAMFKC010000396.1 GCA_945956975.1 uncultured Methylocystaceae bacterium
GGCGGCGACGAGTTCGCCGTCGCGCTTGTCGACGTCGGCGGCCCGGTGCAGGTGATGGCCTTCGTCGAACGTCTCATGAAAGCCTTCGCCGCGCCGTTCAGCGCCGCGGGCCTGCCGCAGGAAGTCGGCCTTTCGATCGGCATCGCGATCGCGCCCTCCGATGGCCTGGATGCGAATGCGCTGGTCATCAAGGCCGACAATGCGCTCTATCAGGCAAAGACCAGCGGCGGCGGCACGAGCCGCTTCTTCGATGCGAAGCACGCGCAGGCGGTGCAGGACCGTCGCGATCTCGAAGCGGATCTGCGCGCCGCGATCGAGCGCAACGAACTGGAGGTCGCACTGCAACCCATCGTGGAGATTGCGACCGGCCGCATCATCGGCTGCGAGGCGCTCGCGCGCTGGAATCATCCCGTGCGCGGGTTCGTCTCGCCCGACGAATTCATCCCGATGGCGGAACGCACCGGCCGCATCCACGAACTCGGCATGTGGATCGTGCGTTCGGCCTGTCGCCTGGCGGCGCTGATGCCGCCCGACGCGCCGATTTCGGTCAATGTCTCGGTCGCGCAATTGCGCATGACGACCATGACCGCTGACATGATCGAAACCGTACGCGAGTTCGGCCTCACGCCGGACCGTATCGAGATCGAGATCACGGAGTCGCTGCTGATCACGCGCGACGATCCGGCCATCGATACGGCGCGCGAATTGTCCAAGGCGGGCTTCCCGATCGCGCTCGATGATTTTGGAACGGGCTACGCCTCGCTCAACTACCTGCGCAAGCTTCCGCTGAACCGCGTGAAAATCGACAAGGAATTCACGCGCGACAGCGTGACCCACGCCGATTGCGCGGCCATCGTCGTCTCGGTGGTGCAACTCGCCCGCACGCTTGGCCTCGAAGTCACGGCGGAGGGCGTCGAGACCGAGGAGCAACTCGCCTTCCTCCGCTCGATCGGCTGCGGCGCCGCGCAGGGCTACCTGATCTCGCGCCCGGTGCCCGAGACGGAAATCGCCGCCATATTTGCCCGCGAGGCCGCCAAGAGCATCGCGGCCTGAGCATGGCTGCCTGAAGCTTGCGCACGCGAGGCCGCGGGCCCTAGGCTTCCTTCCGAAAACGCCGGCGCAGACCGGCCGGGAGGACGCGACGAATGACCATCGCCTTCGAACTGCCCGCGGATGTCCTGACGGTGCGCGACGGCGTGTTGCGCTTCGTCGAGAAGGAGGTCGCGCCGCGTCTCGAGCGCAACCATGCGCTGCTCGCAGACGCGCGGCGACTCTACGACGACAGAGGCGCCTATGCGCCGCAGGTGCGTGCGCTGATCCGCGACGTGCGCATGGCGTCCGCGCAAGCCGGCTTCTATTCGATGTGCGCGCCGACGTCGCTTGGCGGCGGCGGGCTCGGCCATCTCGCCTATTATGTCGCCTGGGAGGCGATCTACCGCCGCCTCGGCGGCCACGCGGTCGTCACGCCCTGGGTCATCGCGCACTGGGCCTTCGGCCCGAGTCCCGTGCTGACGCAGATCACGGAAGAAGCGCGCCGGCGCTGCCTCGCCGACATGATGGCGGGGCGCACATCCATGTGCTTCGGCCTGTCGGAACCCGGCGCAGGTTCGGATGCGACCATGATCCGCACGCGCGCGGTCCGCGATGGCGAAGGCTGGAGGATCACGGGGCGCAAGTTATGGACTACCAATGCGCCGACGGCGGAATGGTGCATCGTCTTTGCGGTGACGGATGCGGAGAAAGCGGCGCGAAAGGCCGGCGGCATCAGCGCCTTCATGGTTCCGACCGATGCGCCCGGCTTCTCGGTCGAATCCGTCGTGAAGCTGTTCGGCCATCCCGGCGGCCATGAAGGCGCGCTGGCGCTGGAGGACGTGCGGGTCGAGCCTTGGCAATTGGTTGGAACGCTCGACGACGGCTTCAAGGTCGCGCTCTACGGCGTGTCGCTCGGCCGCGTCTACAATTCGGCGCGCGCGGTGGGACAGGGACGCTGGGCGCTAGAGTTGGCGCTCGACTACGCCAAGCAGCGCGAAGCCTTCGGCGCGAAGATCGCCGATTATCAGGGCGTGTCCTTCCCGCTGGCGCAATCGGCCACCGAATTGCACGCAGCGCATTTGATGGGGCTGAACGCCGCGATGCTGCTCGACCGCGGCGAGCGCACGGTGAAGGAATTGTCGATGGCGAAATCCTACGCCGTGCAGGCAGGTTTTCGCGCCGTCGATCGCGCCATGCAGGCTCATGGCGGGATGGGGCTGACCAACGAGGTCGGGCTGGTGCACGCGTGGCAGGATCTGCGGATCGTCAATATCGCTGATGGCACCAACGAGATTCTGGCGAAGACGATCGCGCAGAGATTGCTCGCCGGGGATGTGGAGTTGTGAAGGCCAGCTGCTGTCATCCCGGACGGCCTCAGGCCGATCCGGGACCCAGCTTGCGTGATGCGGCTTCTGGATCCCGGCTCTCCGCTGCGCTTCGGCCGGGATGACAGATCCCCGACACGTTAAGCCTTACTTGGATGCTGTGCAGTCTTCGATCGCCGCTTCAACCGCCGCCCGCTCCAGCGGCGCCCCATGCCCAATGCAGACGAGCCGCCCCCTGCCAACGTCCGGCGGGCTGGCGTCGGGATTGTCGGCGCGGCGGCCGACAATCTGCAGCAGCTTCCACGCGCCATCTGCGTCTTGCAGAAACCCCTTGGCGCGCACGAGGCCAAGCGCCTCCGCCGACAGCGCAGCGGCGAGCCGGGCGGTGTCCACCGCATGAACCAGCTGGAAAGAGAGCGAGCGCGGCTGCGCGCCTGCATGTGGCGCAGGCGCGTCGGCGACGAAGGCCGAATGCGAGTAGCTTCCGAAAGCGATTTCCGGCGCCAACGCGCCGAAGGCGGTCTCAACGGTTTTCGCGCGGGGCGCCGCTTCGGCGAGCCATGCCCGGAGATCTGCGCGCGCTTCGTCCGCAACGAGATCAATCTTGTTGAGCACGACGAGGTCCGCTTCCGCGAGCTGGCGCAGCACCGTGTCCGACAGGTATTTGTCGCGCGCCAGCTTTCGCGCGGTTTCCGCGTCCAGCACCACCAACGTCGCCTCGTGCATCAGGCCCGCAACCAGCGAGAGGGATTGCGCGACCGCGCCCGGCAGCGCGACGCCGCTGGTCTCGATCAGGATGCAGTCGATGTCCGCGCGCTGCGCCAGGGAGACGAGGCCCGAGGTGAGGTCGTCTCCGAAGGAGCAGCAGATGCAGCCCCCCGCGAGCGTCAGCACGTCGCCGGAGGCCTGCCGGATGAGATCGGGGTCGATTGGCAGCGCGCCGAATTCGTTGACGGCGACCGCGATGCGCCGGCCATCCGCGTGGCGCAGCAGATGATTGACCAGCGTCGTCTTGCCGGCGCCGAGATAGCCCGATATCAGCGTGACCGGCTTCACCGCAGGCTTCAAATCTTCGCCGCCTCGAACACGCGCCCGCCGTGCACCGTGCCCCACACGCGCACGTCCTTCAGCTTTTCGGGCGCGATCTCGGTGGGATCATCCTCCAGCACGGCGAAATCCGCGCGCTTGCCGGTCTCGATCGAGCCGAGTTCGCCGTCGAGCTTCAGGGTCCAGGCGGGGCCGAGCG
>CAMFKC010000397.1 GCA_945956975.1 uncultured Methylocystaceae bacterium
TTCACGACCGGCGGCATCGGCCCGACGCATGACGACATCACTGCCGACTCGATCGCCAAGGCGTTCGGCGTCGGCATTTCCGAGCACCCGCGTGCGATCGAACTGCTGCTGACGCGCATCAAGCCGGAAGACCTGAACGAGGCGCGCCGCCGCATGGCGCGCATTCCGCACGGCGCCGAACTGGTCGAGAACCGTGTCTCCACGGCGCCGGGCTTCATGATCGGCAATGTCGTGGTGATGGCGGGCGTGCCCTCGATCATGCAGGCCATGCTCGACAATGTCTCGTCGCGCCTGAAGACCGGCGTGAAGATGCTGATGGAGACGGTGCAGGCCGACAGCGTGCCCGAGGGCGCCTATGCGGCCGGCTTGGGCGCGATCGCGGAAAAATATCCGGATTGTTCCATCGGCTCCTACCCGTCGTTCACGACGGGCAAGTTCATGAATCAGATCGTGGTGCGCTCGAAGAACGCGGATTCGTTGGCCTCGGCGCTCGCCGAGGTGCGGGCGCTGATCGAGCAGCTGACGGCGGAACGCGCCAAATCCTGAGGCTATCTGCGCCATGTCCTCGGACAAGATGTTTCCGGTCTCATGGGACCAGTTCCACCGCGATGCGCGGGCGCTCGCCTGGCGGCTGGCTGGCATGGAGTTTTCCGCCATGGTCGCGGTCACGCGCGGCGGCATGGTGCCCGCCGCCATCATCGCCCGCGAACTCGGCTTGCGCGTGATCGAGACGCTTGCTGTTTCGAGCTACAGCGGCGGCGAAGGTGTCGCGCCGGAGCAGGCGCAGGGCAATCTCCGCATTCTCAAGCCGATCTCGCCCGAACTGCTGACGACGCGCGGCGAGGGCGTGCTGGTGGTGGACGACCTCGTGGACACCGGCGCGACCGCGCGGCTGGTGCGCGAATTGCTGCCGAAAGCGCATCTGGCGACCGTCTACGCCAAGCCTGCGGGCCGGCCGCTGGTCGACACATTCGTGACGGAGGTTTCGCAGGACACCTGGATCAATTTCCCGTGGGACCTGCAGCTTTCCTTTGCGCCGCCGATCGCCAAGGGCGGCGGATAGCGCGCGCGGCCGACTCCCTCTAAAAGCGACCTCAAGCGGACGTGGCGAAACTGGTAGACGCAAGGGACTTAAAATCCCTCGGGCAACCCCCGTGCGGGTTCGATCCCCGCCGTCCGCACCAAATTTTCCGCGATCGCGGGCCTCTCCTCTATTGCGCGCATCGATCCGGCCGGGCTTGACCGGTCAATCGTCCTGATTGTCGAGGATCGCGAAGGCGGCCATGTCGGGATATTCGGAGAATTCCACGACGAGCCCGTCACGGAAGGTGATGAAGTTCCACATGTCGACGTCGACGGCGCGCCCTGTCCCGCGATTGCGAATGCGCGTGGTGCGGTGGAGCGCGACGCGCTCGCCGTCGATCAGCAGGCGGTTGACCCGCGATCCCAGATTTTCGTAGGCGATGTTCACGGCGCGCGCCATGTCGGCGCAGGCCTCGAAGCCCTCGCAATCCGCGTGAAACGGGTGGGTGCGACCGACCGAGGTGCGAAACACGATGTCCGGCGCGGCGAAGGCGAGTTGAGCCTCCACGTCCCCGGCCGCGCGGAGTTCGAGCATCCTCATGAGGATGGCCTCTATCCTGGCGCGATGTTCGTCCCGCTTTCGTGCGGCGAGAATGGCTTCCGGCACTGTTCCCTCGACGTCAACGCGACTTTACACGCCCTCAAGATACGCGAAAGACCTAAAAATCAATTATCTCCGGCAATAGCGGCTCGGGCGCTTCAATGCCGGGGCAGATGCGCGGCCGCTCGTGTGCGCGTCAGGTCGCGAGGAGCCGCGTCATCGCGAGCGTGTCGACCAATTCACGGATTTCGACGATCTCGCCGTTCCGGAATTGCACATAGCTGCACACCGACATTTCACCGATCCGGCCGGAGCCGCGCGCGCGCAGCCTGAGCCGTCGGCAGGCGGCGACCTGATCGCCGTCGATGGTCATCTCGATCAGCGCTGTCTCGATATGTTCGACAAGGGTGCGCAGGTGCCGCGCGAATTCCATGCAGCCCTCGCGCCCCTTGCGGCGGATGCGGACGGGCTGGCCGACCCAAGTATGCCCTTCGTAGACGCAATCCTCGGACAGGTACGCCGCCATGGGCTCGACCTCATCACGCCCCCGTAGACCCCAGTAGGCATGCATCCGCTGTTCGATCAGGTCCCGGTCGATCTCGGACAATTGCCTTTTGGCGGAGGACGTCAGCACCGCGGTCTGCCCGTTGTTAGAGGAAATTCAAGTCTTTCCATCGCGACGGCCATTGTCAATCGGCTGACATGCCAGTTGTCGCCTGTTGCAGCGGATTATTCGCGATAGATCCAGTCGCTGGCCTTCGCCATGCCTTCGCGGCCGATGGCGCGCATGGTCTGGTCGCGCAGGAAGGCCGGCGGGCCGCCGAGGTGGTAGACGATGCCCTGCATGCGCGAGGCGCGCTGGACCCGGTTGGCGCGAGCCACCCGCATGCGCTGGTAGGCGTCGAGCGCAGCGGTCTCTTGCCCGGGATGGGCGGCGAATGCGAGCCCCAGCGCATCTGCGTCTTCGATAGCCTGCGCCGCGCCCTGCGCCAGAAAGGGCGCCATGGCGTGGGCCGCGTCGCCCAGGATGGCGACGCGTCCGCGCGCCCAACTCCGCACGGCCTTGCGCTCGTAGAGCGGCCAGCGCCGCCATTCCGGCGCTGCAACGATCAGGTTGCGGATCTCCTCGCTCCAGCCCTGGAAACGCGACACAAGGAAGGACGCGTGGCCGTGCGAGGCCCAGAAATCCGGCGCATCGAGGTCGGTCCATTCGTCCTCGACGACGGCCACGACGTTGAGAACACTGCCATTGCGAAGGGGATAGTGAACCAGGTGCGCGCCAGAGCCGAGCCACAGGTTAGACCGGGGCGTCAGCATGGCCGGCGGAACCCGCTCGGCCGGCAGGAGCGCGCGCCAAGACGTGCGGCCAGAATAGCGGGGCCCGTCGGGCGTGGACAAGCCGAGGCTCTCGCGCACCCGCGACCGCAGGCCGTCAGCGCCAACCAGAGCCGCGCCGCGCAGATCGGGACGCCCTTCGACGTGAACCGTCACGCCTTCGTCGTCGGCCCGCCATCCCTCCAGGCTGCACCCGAGACGGATCTCGATGCGAGGCGTTTCGGCCGCTGTTTTGGTGAGTGCGGTCAGGAGATCCGCGCGGTGGGCGACCAGGTAGGGGGCGCCCCAGCGCTTTTGCGATTCGCCGACCGGGATCGAGGCGATCACAGCGCCGTCGCGGGCCGAGCGCAGGTCGACCGCTTCCGGCGCGGTCGCGCTTGTCTTCAGGCGGTCGAGCGCGCCCCAGCGCTCGAGGCGGCGCGTGGCGTTGGCGGCGAGCTGAAGGCCCGCGCCATATTCGGCGAGCGCAGGCGCGCGTTCCAGAACCACGACATTGCGGCCGGCGTCCGCGAGCGCAAGCGCAGCCGACAGGCCACCGACGCCTGCGCCGGCGACGATGACGGGGATGTCGGCCATGTCGGAAATTCTCTCAGGCGCCGTGGAATTCGCAGTCGCGCGGATCGGCGTGGCCGTGCAG
>CAMFKC010000398.1 GCA_945956975.1 uncultured Methylocystaceae bacterium
CGCCAGCAGCATGCCGATCTCGTTGAGCAACTGACGGAAACCCTTGGTCGAGCGATCCTGCTCGCGCATCAGCGTCAGCTTGTGCTGCACGAGCGGATGGCCGATCACATGCACGCCGTTCATTCGCTTCGGTCTCCTTTGAACCGGGAAGAGACTAGAACACCGTTCCGTCGCTGACGATATCGAGTGGCGGCGAACCGTCCGTGCGCTTCTGCGCGGCGATGCGCCGACCGGCTGACCATGTGCCGCCTTGCAGAATTTTGGCCAGCGGCAATTGGTCCGCGTTCATGCCCAGCCTGTCGCGCACCAACGCGGCAACCTCGTCGAGCAGCGCCACCGTCAAAGCGCGCCACTCGACGATAAAGGCGGAATCGACCGTCTGCGGCGCGCGCGCCTCGTCCTCATTCTTCGGAACAAGCGCGCCGAAATCAACGAACAGCCCGCCGTTGCGATATTCCGGCAAGCCGGTGAGGCCATCGATGTCGATGATCTCGACGCCTGCGACTTGCAGCGGCTCTATCAGCGAATAGGAAAGCCATTGCGAGAGTTTGTGGAAGGGGATGACGCCATCCGTAATGTCGTCGGCGCGGATCTTGCCGTGGCGCCATGCGTCGCCGAGCGGCACGCCCGCAAGCGTGAGCCGCGACGGCCAGATGGGGCCCAGATGCGTCAGGACGGTGGAAAGGATGGCGTCGGCGCGAAGCGCGGGGGATGTCTCGCCAAGCCCCGAACCTGACGCCCTTTTTCCTGGCGTGGAAGTGGAGACGGCGGCGCGATCGGCCGCCATCATGCAATCGAACAGCCCGCCTGGCCGCGCTCCATCGTTTGCCGCAAAAATTTCCGGCGCGGCGAGACAGGCGCGTCCGAGACGGTTGAGGAGGTCGACGCGGCCGGCCATGCCGATGAGCGGATTGTCGCATTCGACCTGGAAACCCGTCGCCAGATCGCGCGCGGTGATCTCCGCCAACCGCGACGCATCGGCGCGCAGCGGATCGTCCTTTCGCGACGAGAAAGCGCCAGACGCGAACATGTCGAGGCTCGCGATGGCCAAGCCTTCCGAGCGCGACGAGACCGTTCCGTCGGCCTCGCGATAGCGCCAGCGAGCGCCAGCGCCGGCATCGAGCAGGACACTGACGATCGCCAGATCGAATTCCGCGCGGGCGCGGGCGGCGCGATCCAGCCAGTTCGTCCGGGCGACGATCGCGCCCCACCGATCCAGGCCGCCCGCCGAAAAATGGCGCCAGCGCGCGTGGAAGGGAATGTCGAGTTCCGGGTAATTGTCGCGCATCACGGAAAGCGTGAAATCCGCGATCCCCTGCAGCCGCGTCCGGTCGAGCCGCCAGTGTGCGAGTTGATCCGCTTCGCACAGGCGCAGCATCTGGCGCGCGCGGTCGCGCACGGCGCGCGCCGAGAGGAGCGCGCGGGCGGCGTCTGCGTCCCGCATCAGTATTTTTCCAGCGGACGGCCGCTGGTGCGGGTCAGATCCTCGACGCTCGGCGCGCCCTCCGGCGTAAAATAGCCGGCGGCTTTCTTGGCCTCCATTTCGACGGAGGCGTCCGACGGTATGAGACCATCGGGAATCGGCACGCGCTCGCCGATCTCGATGCCGGCGCCGACCAGCGCGTCGTATTTCATGTTGCTCATCGAGACGAGGCGGTCGATGCGCGCGACGCCCAGCCAGTGCAGCACGTCGGGCATCAGTTCCTGAAAGCGGGCGTCCTGCACGCCCGCGACGCATTCGGTGCGCGCGAAGTAGTTCGCGGCGGTGTCGCCGCCCTCCTGCCTCTTGCGCGCATTGTAGACAAGAAATTTCGTGACCTCGCCGAGCGCGCGGCCTTCCTTGCGATTGTAGACGATGAGGCCCGATCCGCCCTGCTGCGCTTCGCGCACGCATTCCTCGATGCCGTGCGCGAGATAGGGCCGGCAGGTGCATATGTCGGAACCGAAGACGTCCGAACCGTTGCATTCGTCATGCACGCGGCAGGCGAGCCTGTATCTGCGATTTCCCAGACGCGCGGGGTCGCCGAATACATAGGCCGTCGCGCCGCCGATGGGCGGCAGGAAGACGTGCATGTCCGGCCGCGTGACGAGTTCGGGATACATGCCGCCAGTCTGCTCGAACAGCGTGCGGCGCAGTTCCGTTTCTGCGACGCCGAAGCGCGCGGCGACGCCGGGCAGATGCCAGACGGGCTCGACGGCGATCTTCACCACGGCGATGTCGCCGGTCTCCTTCAGGACATCGCCGTCGGCCGAGAGTCGGCCCGCGCGCATCGCGTCGGCGATCTCGGGCAGCGTGATGCGGGCGCGCGTCACCGCGATTGTGGGGCGAATGTCGACGCCTTCCGCGATCTCTCGCGCGAAAACGTCCTGTGCGACATGGCCGAACGGATCGAGCGACACGAGCCTGCCTGTGTCGAACCATTGCGGGTGCGGCCCGATCTCGACCGCCGGATGCGTGTTGGCGAGGTCAGGCCGGGCGAGCGGGTTCATGGCGCCAGAGGCGACGGCGAGTGCGCGATACATGCCGTAGGCGCCGCCATGCGCGCCGATGGCGTTGCGGTCGGCCGGACGCGTGACGGTGGCGACGACCGGCCCGCGATCGCCGGAATTGCGCGCGCCCCAGACGATCGGACGGCGGGCGAGCGCGCCTGGCTCGGGATGCGATGTCAGGCGGATGTGGCCGGATTTGTTCGGCTTGGTCAATCGACCCTCCCCGCGCGCCCTGCGCCCGCAGGTCGATCGCGCGTATCGGAATGCGTTGCCGGAAGGCAACAGTCAGGCAGCCAAATCTCAGCCGTGGGGCTTAACATGGCTAAATTCGATTATCGGATAAATTCCTCCACGTGTCGTGAACGGCTCGTTTACGGACAGCCCCTTGAATGGAGCAGGCCGATAAATGTGTCGCGGGGCTGGGAGGCCCTGCACGGGGGAATTCGACATCATGAGGGCGCTCGACCTCAAGTCGTGGTTTATCTGGTGCTCGCTCGCCGGATTCGGCGTCGTGCTGCCGATGATGATCTCGCACAATCCGGATCTGGAAGTCGTGGTCCGGCTGCTGCGGGCGCTGGGCGCCGCGGGTCTGGTCGTCGTTCTCGTCGGGCTCATCCGCTCCAGCGGCGAGGTCGTCAGCCCGAGCGACGCGGTCTACGCGCCGCCGCCTCCGGCGCCGCGCACCCTGCTCGCCAATCCGCTGGGCGCGGACGCCGGCGCAAGGCCCTTCGCCGAAAGAATCGACGCCGCGATCGACGCATCGAACGAATATGACTGCACGGTCGGCGTCATCTACTACAACCTCGATTCCTATCGTGAGATCGCGCGCACCCAGGGCGTCGCCGCAGCGGAGGCCGCGATGGATTTCGTCGCCGGCATGCTGCAGATCGTCCTGCGCGATTCCGACCGGATCGAGCGCGTCGGCCGAGGCCGGTTCGTCGTGTGCGTCGTTCTGCTGAAGGAACGCCAGGCGCTGCTCGACGTCGCCCGGCGCATCCAGCGCGCGATGCGCAACATGCGCCTGGAGGCGCTGCATGGCGGGCCCATCGTGCACGACGAGGGCACGGCCATCTACCCGATCCAGGGCGCCACGGGCGAGGGCC
>CAMFKC010000399.1 GCA_945956975.1 uncultured Methylocystaceae bacterium
CGCATCGGTGGGGGGGCCCTGTTTTTTTTTTTTTCCCCCCCCCCCGGGGGGGGGGTTGTGGGGGGGGGGGGGGGCCCAGACGACTGGTACCAATGTATCGGCGCGGGCCCCTCATCCGGCGCGTCGCGCCACCTTCTCCCCGCTTGCGGGGAGAAGGGTATCGGAAAGATTGTCAGTAACCCCGAATTTTCGCGATGCGGTTCGCATGGAAGCGCGCGTCGCCGAACAGTTCCTGGCAGACGCGCGCGCGCTTCATGAAGAGGCCGATGTCGATGGCGTCGGTCATGCCGTTGCCGCCATGCATCTGCACGGCCTCCCGCACGGCGAGATCGGCGGAGGAACAGGCGCGCGACTTGGCGACGGCCACGTAAGGCCGCGCCTTGTCCGCGTCGCTATCGAGCATCTGCAGCGCCTTCAAGACGGCGGCGCGCGTGATCTCGAGTTCGCAGAAGAGATGCGAGGCGCGGTGCTGCAGTCCCTGGAACTCGCCGATCACCTTGCCGAACTGCTTGCGCTCTTTCAGATAGGCGACGGTGCGGCCGAAAGCCTCCTCGCTGACGCCCACGAGTTCGCTGGCGACGCAGGCGCGGCCGGCGTCAAGGATCGCCTCCACGAGCGGCGCGGCGGCGTCGACTTCGCCAAGGACGGCGTCGGCATTGACCTCGACATTGCCGAAGGTGATGCGCGCGGCATTGTGTGCGTCGACCATGATCGTACGCTCGATCGAGACGCCCTTGGCCTTGGGATCGACAAGCAAGAGCGTCACGCCGTCCTTGTCGTCGACGCTGCCAGCCGTGCGCGCGGTGACGATGAGCAGGTCGGCGATATGGCCATCAACGACGAAGGTCTTGGCGCCAGACAGCGTGAAGCCGTTGCCGGCGCGCGTCGCCTTGGTCTCGATGTGCTTCGGGCTGTGCTTCGGCTTCTCGTCGAGCGCGAGCGCCAGCAGCAGGTCACCGGCGGAAATCTTCGACAGGAGGTCGCCCGCGCGCGCGCCGCCGGCGCGCTTCAGCGCGGTGACGCCGAGTACGGCGGTCGAGAGAAACGGCGAAGGCGTGAGATTGCGGCCGATCTCTTCCATGACGACGCCCGCCTCGACATGGCCGAGGCCCGAGCCGCCGTGGTCTTCGGGCGCGAGAATGCCGGCGAAGCCCATGTTGGCAAACTCTTTCCAGAGTTCGCGCGAGACGCCGTCGGCGTCGCGGCTGTCGCGCAGCTTGCGCAGATGGGCGACAGGCGCGCGATCGGCGACGAGGCCGCGCGCGGAATCGCGGAGCATGGATTGTTCTTCGGTGAGGACGAGGGCCATCGCCAATTCTCCGTATGGTCGGCCGGTCGAACCGCGCCGCTGTGTTCCCTCATGCTGAGGAGCGATGCGCAGCATCGCGTCTCGAAGCATGCGTGAGCGCCCTCGCCCTTCGAGACGAACCGCTGCGCGGTTCTCCTCAGGGTGAGGGCTTGTTGATGCCTCAAGCCCCCGGCAGTTCCAGGATGCGCTTGGAAATGATGTTGAGCTGCACTTCGCTCGTGCCGCCCTCGATCGAATTCGCCTTGGTGCGCAGCCAGGCGCGTGGCGCGTCGCCTTCCTGCGACCGCTCGCTTTCCCATTCGAGCCCGTCCGAGCCGAGCGAGGACATGACGAGTTCGTGGCGGCGTTTGTTCAGCTCCGTGCCGTAATATTTGAGGAAGGACGAATAGGCGGGATGCGCCTGCTTGGCCTTCACCATGTCGCCGGCGCGCTCCATCGCCAGCGCAAAGGCCATGGCGTCCACGTCGAATTCGGCGATGTCGGCGCGCAGCAGCGGATCGGCGAGCGAGCCGTTCTCGACGCCGACCGATTGCGCGGCGATCTGGCCGAGCGGACGCCCGCCGCCGAGGCCCATGCCGCCGATCATGTCGCGTTCGTGCGTGAGCAGATATTTGGCGACGTCCCAGCCCTTGTTCTCGATGTAGACGAGATTTTCCTTCGGCACTTTCACGTCGGTGAAGAAGGTTTCGCAGAACGGGGACTTGCCGGAAATGAGCAGGATCGGCCGCGTCTCGACGCCAGGCGAGGCCATGTCGAACAGCAGGAAGGAAATGCCTTCGTGCTTCTTCGCTTTCGGATCGGTGCGCACGAGGCAGAAGATCCAGTCAGCGTAGTTCGCGTAGCTCGTCCAGATTTTCTGGCCGTTGACGAGGTAGTGGTCGCCCTTGTCCTCGGCCTTGGTCTGCAGCGAGGCGAGGTCGGAGCCGGCGCCCGGCTCGGAATAGCCCTGGCACCAGCGGATCTCGCCCCGCGCGATCTTGGGCAGGTGCTCCTTCTTCTGCGCCTCGTTGCCGTATTTCAGCAACGCTGGTCCGAGCATCCAGATACCGAAGCTGTCGAGCGGCGAGCGGCACTTCAGCGCGCGCATTTCCTCGCGCAAAATCTTGGTCTCGTCCTTCGAGAGGCCGCCGCCGCCATATTCCTTCGGCCAATCCGGCACGGTCCAGCCGCGCGCGGCCATGCGCTCGAGCCATTGCTTCTGCGCCTCGTTCTTGAACTTCCAGTTGCGGCCGCCCCAGCAGCGGTCTTCCTCGTCGTCCGGCGGCGTGCGCATTTCGGCCGGGCAATTGGCTTCGAGCCAGGCGCGCGTCTCGCGCCGGAAGGTTTCGAGATCGGTCATCGGTCTGCTCCCTTCTGGCCTTCATGCCGAGACGCAATGCGCAGCATTGCGTCTCGAAGCACGGGCCGGATTGCTGATCTTGCCATCCTTCGAGACGCGCCTTTCAGGCGCTCCTCAGGATGAGGGTTCAACTCACATCGTCACCACGACCTTGCCCATCGCCTTGCGGCCGGACAGCCAGTCGATCGCGGCGCCCGCCTTCTCCAGCGGGAATTTCTCGGAGACGTAGGGCTTGATCTTGCCGGCGGCGTAAAGGTCCATCATCTCGCGCAGGTTCTGCTGGTGCCGCTCCGGGAAACGGCGCACGAAGTCGCCCCAGAAGATGCCGAGCACGTCGCAGCCCTTCAGCAGTGTGAGATTGAGCGGCAGTTTCGGAATGCCGGCGGGAAAGCCGACGACGAGGAAGCGGCCTTCCCAGCCGATGGCGCGCAGCGAGGCCTCCGCATAATCGCCGCCGACGGGATCGTAGATCACGTCCGCGCCGTTCGGCCCGCAGGCCTGTTTGAAGAGATCGGCCAGCGCCTTGGCGCCGGCCTTGTCGAAGGGGCCGGCGGGATAGACGATCGCTTCGTCCGCGCCGTGCTTCTTGCAGAAATCGGCCTTCTCCTGCGACGAGACGGCGGCGATCACCTTTGCGCCCATGGCCTTGCCGAGCTCGACGGCGGCAATGCCGACGCCGCCGGCGGCGCCCAGCACCAGCAGCGTCTCGCCCGCCTTCAGCTTGGCGCGGTCCTTGAGCGCGTGATGCGAGGTGCCGTAGGTCATGAGAAAGGCGGCGGCCTCGTCATAGGGCATGGCGTCCGGGATTTTCACGACGCGGGTTGCGTCGAGCGCGACCTTCTCCGCCATGCCGCCCCAGCCGCAGGAGGCCAGAATCCGGTCGCCGGCCTTGAAGCCGGTCACGCCTTCGCCGACCGAGGAGACGATGCCCGAGATCTCGC
>CAMFKC010000400.1 GCA_945956975.1 uncultured Methylocystaceae bacterium
CCTCGGCCTCGCTCGTGGCGACGACGAGCGCCACGGGATCGCCGACGTAGCGCACCTTGTTCGTCGCGAAGAACATCGTGCCGTTGCCGCGCATCGGCGAGCCGTCGTCGCTCTTCAGCGGAAACGGGCTCTTCGCCGGCGTGTAGGCGGAAAGATCGGCGCCGGTATAGATGGCCAGCACGCCCGGCATGGCGCGCGCGTCGTCGGCGTCGATGGACCGGATGATCCCGTGCGCATGGCTGCTGCGCAGCACGACGCCATAGGCCTGCCCCGCGACCGACACGTCGTCGGAATAGCGGCCCTTGCCCTGCACCAGCGCCGGATCTTCCGACCGCCGCACGGGCTTGCCGATCGAAAACTCGGGAATATCGGTGAAAGGCGCGTTCATCGGCGGTCTCGCGGGAATGCGGGCGTCTGCCCGGCGATGGGAGGATTGGCTGGCATTATAGCGTGCAGTCCCGGGGTTTGAAGGCTGCCCCGTTCATGGCTGCCCCGTCGCGCCGCCTCTTGCCATGTGCGCGGAGAAACATCGGCGCGGACTGCGCCATGCGATCAGGCGTCGACGCAGGGGAGCCGACATGAGCCAGTCCGAGAAGCCGCCATTTCCGTGGGACGGCGATGAACGATTCGCCGCCTGCAACTTTGCGCTCGGCGACCTCTTCAACAACCTGCCCTCGCTCGCGCTGTTCGATCAGCGCCTGCACCTGCCGACCCTGCTCTGCGCCGCCGGCGCAATCGCCGGCTTCTCGGCGCAGCGCGCGCTGTTTGCGGAACAGGGCGCTTGGCCTGCGGGCACGCAGGTCGCCACGACCAAGGCCGGCCATACCTTCTATTTCGGCGATACGCTCAATCACATGCTCGTGCCCGCCTCGGCAGCCGATGCGCCGTTGCGCCTCTGGCCGGTCGTCGCAGGCGCGGCGCAGGCGGCGGGCGTCGCTCCGCCCGACCTCAACGCCATGTTCGCCCATGTCTCCCGAACGATCAGGCAGGATGCCGATTTCCTTCCGACGCCCGCAGCCGCGCAGCCCCGGATGGGCGGCCTCGCGCTGCTCAAGCATGTCTGGCCCTTCGCGCGAAATTGCTTCGAGGGAAAACTCTCCGGCAAGGTCATGCGCGACGAGGGAATCGTGCCGCAACGCTGGCGTCCGGTGGTCGCCGCCTATGTCGCGCATTTCGGCCTGCGCCAGTCGCAGGCGACGCTCGACCCGGCGACCGGCGCGACGCTGGTGATGGAGGCCGCGATCTACGCCTCGAAAGTCGATCCGAAGCTGATCGAGACGTAAGCGGCATTCTACTCCCCGGCGCTTCGTCCTGAGGAGCCGCGAAGCGGCGTCTCGAAGGATGGCCGAGGCAAGAATCCTCACGCCGCGACCCTTCGAAACGCGGGCTTTCGCCCGCTCCTCAGGGTGAGGTCGGTGGAATGCCTAACCCGCCCGCTTCTGCGGCCGCATGTCCTTCGGATCGATTCCCGCCACCACCACCGGCTTCTTCATCGCGTCGCGGCGGAAGGGTTCGCCCAGTTCCTGGTTGAGGATGATTTCGATGAAGGTCGTCACGCCGTTCTTCTGCTCCTCGCAGGACCGGGCGATCGCCTCGGTGAGCTGCTGCTGCGTCTTGGCCACGACGCCCTTCAGCCCGCAGGCTTCCGCGACGCGCGCATAGGAGAGATGCGGATCGAGCTCCGTGCCGACGAAATTGTCGTCGTACCACAGCGTCGAATTGCGCTTCTCCGCGCCCCACTGGTAGTTGCGGAAAACGACCATCGTGATCGCAGGCCATTCCTCGCGGCCGATCGACGACATTTCGCTCATGGAAATGCCGAAGGCGCCGTCGCCGGCGAAGCCCACGACCGGCGTGTCCGGATTGCCGATCTTCGCGCCGATGATCGACGGGAAGCCGTAGCCGCACGGGCCGAACAGGCCGGGCGCCAGATATTTGCGGCCCTTTTCGAAGGTCGGATAGGCGTTGCCGATCGCGCAATTGTTGCCGATGTCGGACGAGATGATCGCGTCGCGCGGCAAGCCGGCCTGGATCGCACGCCACGCCTGGCGCGGCGACATGCGCTCGGGATCGCGCTTGCGGGCGCGGTCGTTCCACGACGTGCCGGGATCGTCGTCCTCGTGGTCCATGCCGGAGAGCTGCTGCAGCCAGGCCGACTTGGTCGTGTGGATCAGCGCCTTGCGGGCATCGCGGCCCTTGTCGCCCGCGCGCGGCGAAAGTTGCGCGAGAATCTGCTGCGCCACCAGCTTGGCGTCGCCGCAGATCGCCACGCTCACCGGCTTGGTGAGGCCGATGCGGTCGGGATTGATGTCGACCTGGATGATCTTGGCGTCCTTCGGCCAATAGTCGATGCCGTAGCCCGGCAGCGTCGAGAACGGATTGAGCCGCGTGCCGAGCGCCAGCACGACGTCGGCCTTGGCGATCAGCTCCATCGCCGCCTTCGAGCCGTTGTAGCCGAGCGGGCCGCAGGCCAGCGGATGCGAGCCGGGGAAGGAATCGTTGTGCTGGTAGCCCGAGCACACCGGCGCCGACAGCCGCTCCGCCAGCGCCGCACAGTCAGGGATCGCTTCGCCGATCACCACGCCCGCGCCCGAGAGGATGACGGGGAAGGAGGCCTCCGACAGAAGTTTCGCGGCTTCCGCAATCGCCTTCGCGCCGCCGGCCGGACGCTCGAATTCGATCGGAACGGGCAGGTTGATGTCGATCACCTGCGTCCAGAAATCGCGGGGCACGTTGATCTGCGCCGGCGCCGACAGGCGGTGCGCCTTCAGGATCACGCGGTTGAGCGTCTCGGCGATGCGCGAGGGATCGCGCACTTCCTCCTGGTAGCAGACGCAGTCGCGGAACATCGCCATCTGCTCGACTTCCTGGAAGCCGCCCTGCCCGATCGTCTTGTTGGCGGCCTGCGGCGTCACCAGCAGCATGGGCGTGTGGTTCCAGTAGGCGGTCTTGATCGACGTCACGAAATTGGTGATGCCCGGGCCGTTCTGCGCGATGCACATCGCCATCTTGCCGGTCGTGCGGGTGTAGCCGTCCGCGATGATCGCCCCGTTGCCCTCGTGCGCGCAGTCCCAGAAGGTAATGCCCGCGCGCGGAAAGAGGTCGGAGATCGGCATGAAGGCCGAACCGATGATGCCGAAGGCATGCTCGATGCCATGCATCTGCAGCACTTTCACGAAGGCTTCCTCGGTCGTCATTTTCATCGTGCGTTTCCTCGGGTTCGGTTTGCCGCCGGCGATTGCGCGCCGGCGGCGGATTGTTGATTCGGTTCACCCGGCCTTGCCGTTGCGCGCGCCGATCGCCAGCGCGCTGACCATGCTGACCAGCGCGGCGAAGACGACATAGCCCACCAGATACCACGGCTGCTTGCCGTTCGCCTCCAGCAGGTAGGTCGCGATGATCGGCGTGATGCCGGAGGCGAAGATACCCGAGAACTGGTAGACGAAGGAAATGCCGCTGTAGCGCACGCGCGGGTCGAAGAGATCGGCGAACAGCGCCGCCTCCGGCCCGTAGCAGATCGCATAGATGATGCCGAAGGCGACGATCATCGAGGCGAAGATCAGGAT
>CAMFKC010000401.1 GCA_945956975.1 uncultured Methylocystaceae bacterium
CTATAAACGCCGCAAACGCTGGCTCGCTTGACCAAATCGCGTTGACGCCTTTTTTTCTCCGTGTCACTAGAATGATCGGTGGCTGGGGAATGCCGCGCCGAAATAACGAAAATTCGAAACGACGCTTCTGGGCGCGTTCGGCACGATAGGCGGACATCATGTCGGAACATTTCGATCGGTACGAGACGCGCCAGATCAAGGCGCGCGAAACGGCGTTCTTCCGCGATCTGCGCGCCGTCCTGAAGATTTCGCGCGCACGCGCCGCTGCGCTGCGCGGCCAGTTGAAGGGCGTCGATGTCGACGCCATCAAGAGCCGCGCCGATCTCGCGCTCGTGCCTGTCGTGCGCAAGAGCGACCTCAAGGCGATGCAGGCCGACAATCCGCCGTTCGGCGGGCTTGCCGCCGTGCGCGCGATGCAGTTGAAGCGCATTCTGGTTTCGCCGGGCCCGATTTTCGAGCCCGAGGGCTTCGGCAAGGACTGGTGGGGCGCTGCGCGTGCGCTGCACGCCGCCGGCCTGCGCAAGGGCGACCTGATGCTCAACGCCTTTTCGTATCACCTGACGCCGGGCGGCCATATCATGGAAAGCGGCGCGCATGCGCTGTCCTGCACCGTCATTCCCGCCGGCGTCGGCAATACGGAACAGCAGCTCGAGGCGATCCAGTATCTCAAGCCGACCGCCTATTGCGGCACGCCGGATTTTCTCAAGGTCCTGCTGGACAGGGCGCGCGCCGCGGGCATTGACGCGTCCTCGATCAAGCGCGCGCTCGTTTCCGGAGCTGCGCTGCCCAACAGCCTGCGCGCCGAATTCGAGAAGGCGGGCGTGTCCGTCAGCCAGTGCTACGCCTCCGCCGATCTCGGCGTCATCGCCTACGAGTCGGAAGCGCGCGAAGGCATGATCGTCAACGAGGGTTGCCTCGTCGAGATCGTGAAGCCCGGTACGGGCGATCCCGCGCCGGAGGGCGAAGTCGGCGAAGTCGTCGTCACGCGGCTCAACGCCGATTATCCGCTGTTGCGTTTCGCCACCGGCGATCTCTCCGCGGTGCTGCCCGGCAAGTCGCCGTGCGGGCGCACCAACATGCGCATCCGCGGCTGGCTCGGCCGCGCCGACCAGACCACCAAGGTGAAGGGCATGTTCGTGCATCCCTCGCAGGTCGCTGAAATCGCCAAGCGCCACCCGGAACTTGGCCGCCTGCGTCTGGTGGTCAAGCGCGAGAAGGAGCAGGACGTCATGGTCCTGCACGCCGAGGGCAACGGCGCCTGCAAGGCCGACCCAATTGCTGAAACGTTGCAGGCGATCACCAAGCTGCGCGGCAAGGTCGAGATCGTGAAGACGGGAAGCCTGCCCAACGACGGCAAGATCATCGCCGACGAACGCCCGGTGGGATGAGCAGGATTCCCAACGTCCTGTCGATCGCGGGTTCAGACCCCAGCGGCGGCGCCGGCGTGCAGGCCGACCTCAAGACATTCGCCGCCTTCGGCTGCTACGGCATGGCCGCCCTCACGGCGCTGACGGCGCAGAACACGGTCGGCGTCACCGCCGTGCATGTTCCCCCTGCCGATTTCGTGGCCGCGCAGATCGACGCCGTCTTCGACGATGTGCGCGTCGACGCCGTCAAGATCGGCATGCTGGCGACCGGCGAGATCGTCTCGCGCGTCGCCGAACGGCTCGCCCATCACGGCGCCCGGAATATCGTGCTCGATCCGGTTCTCGTGGCGACGTCGGGCGACAGTCTGGGCGCGCCCGACGTCGTCGACGCGCTCTTGACGGCATTGGCCCCGCTCGCCCGCGTCGTGACCCCCAATATCCCGGAGACCGCGCGTCTTATCGGCCGTGACATTGCGCCCGATCCCGAGGATATGGCGCGCGCCGGCGGCATGCTCGTCGCCCGTGGCGCACGGGCCGTTCTGGTGAAGGGCGGACATGGCGCAGGCGCCGAAGCCGTCGACGTGCTCGTCACGCGCGATGGCGCGCAAATCTTTGCGGCTCCGCGCATCGCCACGCGCAACACACATGGAACGGGCTGCACATTGTCGTCAGCCATCGCAGCCGGGCTGGCGCGTGGCGCGCCCCTGCCGGATGCGGTCGGCGCGGCCAAGGCCTGGCTGACGGGCGCGCTGCGCGCTGCGGACAATCTCGATGTCGGGAAGGGCCATGGACCGCTCGACCATCTCCACGCGCTGCGCGGTTACATTTCCGGCGGCGGCGCGTAGACGCGCAAGGCGTCGGACAGGACGCGAAAGCGCACGGGCGTCTTGCAGATGATCTCGCCATCCGCGTTGACCGAGCGCCCCCTGCGCGTCGTGATGTCGATTTCCACCGCGCGCAGCGTTCGCACCTCGCGCCAGAGGCCGTGCTGGCCGGTGCGGAAATGGAACAGCATCGGCGCGAGCTTCCAAAGACTTTCCATCTCCAGCGAATAGAGTTCGAGGACGCCGTTATCGATCGCCGCGCCTGCGCGCACGGCCATGCCGCCCCCGTAATAGACGCCGTTGCCGACCGCGATCTGCCATGTCTTGGCGCGCACGCGCGTGACCTCGCCGCTCGCGTCGCGGGCCTGAATCTCCGCATGAAACGGCCGCGCCGTCGCCAATGCGCGCAACGCCGCCAACGCATAGGCGAATACGCCCCAGCGCTTCTTGCTCTCCTTGGTCAGCGCCTTGGCGAGCGCGACCGAGAGGCCGAAGCTTGCCACATTGAAGAACGGCCGACCGTTGACCTCGCCGAGGTCGATGGATCGCGTGCGGCCTGACAGGATGCAATCGACGGCGGCGTCGATGTCTGGCGCGATGCCGAGCGTGCGGGCGAAATCGTTGGCGGTTCCACCCGGCAGCACGCCAAGCGGCAGGCCGGCCGCCATCAATCCGGCCGCTGCGGCGTTCAGCGTGCCGTCGCCGCCCAATACGAGGATGGCGTCGACCTCGGCGGCGACGGCGGCAATGGACTTCGTCAGGCTTTCACGGCCCGCGGGTTCCATTTCGCGCACCGCGACACCGGCCTCCGCCAGCCGCCGCAGGGCCGCCTCGCGCAGTTCCGCGCCGCGACGGCTCGCCCGATTGGCGATCAACAGGGCGCGCCGCGGCGGCGCGGGCGTATGCGGGCTGGCCTCGGCGTCCGGGCTCGTTTCGTTGCTCATGCCGCAAAGATCGTGCACGCCTGCAAATGCGGCAAGGGCGCGCGCTGACAGGGGCGGCGAAGGCCTGTATAGGACCCGAATGCTTCCTCCCGGCCATCCGCCCCTCGCGCCCCGCGCAACCGGCGTCCTGCTCGTCAACCTCGGCACGCCCGAGGCGACGGACTATTGGTCGATGCGCCGGTATCTCAAGGAGTTTTTGTCCGACCGGCGCGTGATCGAGACGCCGCGCCTGATCTGGTGGCCGGTGCTCAACCTCATCATTCTGTCCACGCGCCCGCAGAAGAAGGGCAAGGACTACGACACGATCTGGAATTTCGAGCGCAACGAAGGCCCACTGAAGACCATCACGCGCTCGCAGAGCGAGCAATTGACCGCCCGGATTTCGGCGGCCGCGGCGCAGGCGGGCCACCGTCTCGTCATCGACTGGGCG
>CAMFKC010000402.1 GCA_945956975.1 uncultured Methylocystaceae bacterium
TGGCGAGGATGCGGTTGCCGACGAAGCCGTCGCAATTGCCCATGACGACCGGCAGCTTGCCCATGCGCTTGCCGACGGCGACGCCGGTCGCGAGCGCGTCCTTCGACGAGCGGCCGCCGTCGATGACTTCGACGAGGCGCATGATGTTGGCCGGCGAGAAGAAGTGCATGCCGATCACGTCCTGCGGACGGCCGGAGGCTTCGCCGATGGCATCGATGTCCAGATAGGACGTGTTGGAGGCGAGCACGGCGCCGGCCTTCACGATCTTGCCGAGCTTGCCGAAGATTTCCTTCTTCAGCGCCATTTCCTCGAACACCGCTTCGATCACGATGTCCTTGTCGGCCAGCGCCTCGAACTGCGTCGTCAAGGTCAGCAGGCCGACGCGCTTGTCCATCGTCGCCTGGTCGATGCGGCCGAGCTTGACGTCGCGCTCCCAGGTCGTCTTGAAGCGCACCATCGCCTTGTCGAGCGCTTCCTGGTTGTTCTCGACCACGGTGACCGGCATGCCGGAATTGATGAGCGAAATCGTGATGCCCGCGCCCATCGTGCCGGAGCCGATGACGCCCGCCGACATGACGGGACGCGCTTCGACGCCTTCCAGGCTCGGCACTTTCAGGACTTCGCGCTCGGCGAAGAAGACGTAGCGCATCGCCTTCGACTGGTCGGAGACGAGGAGCTGCATGAAGTTGTCGCGCTCGACCTTCTCGCCTTCCTTGAAGGTTCCGTGCGTGGAGGCGCGCACGCATTCCACGATCTTCTCCGGCGCCATCGCGCCGCGCGCCTTCTTCAGCACGTCCGCGGCGGCCTTCTCGAAGGCGGCGGAATCGAAGGGCTGCTGCTGCTCGGAGGAGCGCTTCAGGGGCTTGCCGACGAGCGAGCGGGCGTATTCGATCGCGCCTTCGCGCAGGTCGCCGTCGACGATCTTGTCGATCAGGCCGAATTTGAGCGCCTCGGCCGCCGGCACCATGCGGCCGGAGGTGCAGAGGTCGAGGCCGACCAGTGCGCCCGCCACGCGCGGCACGCGCTGCGTGCCGCCGGCGCCGGGCAGCAGGCCGAGCTTCACTTCCGGAAGGCCAACCTTGGCGGCCTTGTCGGAGACGCGGGCATGGCAGGCCATGGCGATCTCGAAGCCGCCGCCGAGCGCGGTGCCGTGGATGGCGGCGACGACCGGCTTGCTGCCGGCTTCCATGCCGTTGAGCAGTTCCTGCAGCGAGGGGCCGGCCGGCGGCTTGCCGAATTCGCGAATGTCGGCGCCCGCGACGAAGGTGCGGCCCTCGCAGGCGATGACGATCGCCTTTGTGGCCGGATCGGCCATGCCCTTCTCGACGTGCTCCTTCAGTCCCGCGCGCACGGCCTGCGAAATGGCGTTGACCGGCGGATTGTCGACGAGGACGAGAAGGACGTCGTCCTTCTGGACGGAGGAGACGGCGGGCTTGTCGGACATGAGCGTTTCCTGATTGCGGCCATTGGGCCTGGTGTTTCCCGGCGCGGAATTTATTGGGCCGTCCCGACCGACGCAATGCAAAACCGCGCATGGCATGCATCCGTTGACCGCTTCCCGCGCTCATGCCATCCAGACGCGGCAGCTATTTCGCTTGTCGAAACATTGCGGAAACCGATGACGCCCGAGGAGACCGCGCGCGCCAGCGCGGACAGGATGTGGGAGTTCGACGCGGTCAGCGCGGCCCAGGGCATGCTGCTCATGTCGGTGGCGCCGGGCGAGGCCCGCGTGTCGATGCGCGTTCGGCCCGACATGCTGAATGCGCACAGGATATGCCACGGCGGCCACATTTTCACGCTGGCTGACACGGCCTTCGCCTATGCCTGCAACTCGCACGGCGTCTCCACCGTGGCGCAGCATTGCGCGATTACGTTTCTGGCGCCGGCGCCGCCCCACGTCGTTCTTGTCGCCCATGCGCGCGAGGTTCGCCTCTCCGGCCGCAGCGGCGTTTACGATGTTTCGGTCTCGACCGAAAACGGCGACGCCATAGCCGAATTCCGCGGCCTGTCGCGCGCGGTTCCCAAGGCGCCCATCGGCGGCGCGGCCTGATCCCCAAGAGACCATGCTCGATTCAAGCGCCCAGCACATTCTCACGCTTTCCTGCCCGAACAGGCCCGGCATCGTGGCTGCGGTCGCCACATGCCTGTTCAAGCACGGCTGCAATATTCTCGATGCACAGCAGTTCGATTCGACGGAAACCGGCCAATTCTTCGCGCGCATCGTGTTCGACCGCATCGGCGATCCGGCGCGCTACGACGCCCTGCGCGCCGATTTCTCGCGCGTGGCGGAAGACTTTTCGTTCCGCTGGCTGATGCGCGCCCGCGCGCAGAAGAAGCGCGTGATGATCATGGTTTCGAAATCCGACCATTGCCTCGTCGATCTCGTCTATCGCTGGCGGATCGGCGAACTGGACATGGAGCCGGTCGGCATCATCTCCAACCACCCGCGCGAGACCTACGAACACATCGACCTCGACGGCATTCCCTTCCACTATCTCCCGGTCACGCGCGAGACGAAGATGGAGCAGGAAGCCGACGTCTGGAAGCTGATCCGCGATACCCAAGCCGACGTCGCCGTCCTCGCGCGCTACATGCAGGTCCTGTCGGACGGACTTGCCGCAAAGCTCGCGGGCCGCTGCATCAACATCCACCACTCCTTCCTGCCGGGCTTCAAGGGAGCCAAGCCCTACCATCAGGCGCATGCGCGCGGGGTGAAGCTGATCGGCGCGACCGCTCATTACGTGACGAGCGATCTCGACGAGGGTCCGATCATCGAGCAGGACGTCGAGCCTATCTCGCATCGCGATACGCCGGACGACCTCGTTCGCAAGGGCCGCGATATCGAGCGCCGCGTCCTCGCTCGCGCGCTCCGCAAGCATCTGGAAGACCGCGTGCTTCTCGACGGCAAGAAGACCATCGTCTTCGCAGACTGACCGGCCCGCGCGGATTGTTGCTCGCGAGGGGCGCGAATGGCCGGTTTCACGGGCTTGCCGGCTTGTCTGTCGCGCCATCTTGCTGTGCAATGGGGGCAGAGGTGGCGATTATTGGCCGATGACGATTCCATCGACAGGAAGGGCTCGGCCGGATCGCCGCTCTCGATTCCTCTCCCCGTCCTGCTGCTCGTCCTGATCATCGCCAGCATCGCGCCGCTGGCGGCCGCCGGGGTCGCGCTCAACGTCTGGTACGAGCGGCTCGCGCGACAGACGCAGGAAGCCGGTCTCCTCTACACGACACGCAGCATTTCTGCGGCCGTGGACGCGGAAATCGACAAGTCGGCGACGCTCGCCGACGCGCTTGCGCGCTCGCCGACGCTCGCAAACGACGACCTCGCCGGCTTTGAGGCGGAGGCGCGCCGCCTGTTCGATGATCCGGAAGACGGCTGGGTGATCCTGGCGTCAATCGAAGGGCGCGAACTGGTCAACACATCTTACCGGCAGGGGACTTCGCTATCCGACCGGCGGCCCGAGGCGATCGCGCAACAAAAGCGCGTCGCGCAAACGGGGAGATTCGTGGTGTCGCACGTCTATCGCAGCGGCGCCGACGATAGCTGGGC
>CAMFKC010000403.1 GCA_945956975.1 uncultured Methylocystaceae bacterium
GAACTGAACTTGCCGGAAAACGAGCCTGGCTCCTCCATCATGCCCGGCAAGGTCAACCCGACGCAGGCGGAAGCGCTGACAATGGTGGCGGTGCAGGTGATGGCCAATGATGTCGCGGTCGGTTTCGGCGGCGCGAGCGGCTATCTCGAAATGAATGTCTACAAGCCGCTCATCATCTACAACATCACCCATTCCATCACTTTGATGACCGACAGCTGCACCAACTTCCGCAAATATCTCGTCGAGGGCACGGAGCCCAACCGCAAGCGGATCGCGAAATATGTCGAGGAATCGCTGATGCTGGTGACGGCCCTGTCGCCGGTCATCGGCTACGACAAGGCCTCGAAGATCGCGCATTACGCCATGGACAACGATCTCACCCTGAAGGCGGCCGCGCTGAAACTTGGTTTCGTCTCGGAAGCGGAATTCGATCGCGTCGTCGACCCCGCGAAAATGACGAGCCCCTACGTCGCGACGAACTGATCGCGCCATTCCAGCGCGGCGCGTTGGCGCCGCGGCCGTTGTTCTTCTCGTCCTTCGGAGAGTTCTTGATGCAACCCAAACCCGTCTTCGGCGAGGCTGCGCTCGTCCAGCAGATCGGCCAGACGCGCTTCAACGCAGACTGGCGCAGCCCCGAGCATCGCTTTCGTCGGCTTCTGTCCGAATTCATCGGCACTGCGGGCCTCACCTTCGTGCTGTCCGGCGGCGCCGCGATCCTCACCCTCTACGGCGGCGTGAAGATGGAGCCTCTGATCGGCGCCTTCGTGCTTTCGGCCATCTCCTCGCTCTGGCTCGTGGTCGCCATCTATTTTCTCGGCGACATATCCTCTCACTTCAATCCCGCCATGACCTTCGCCTTCGCCACGCGCGGCGACATGGGCTGGCCGATGGCGGGCGCCTACATGGTCGTGCAACTGATCGCGGCCGCCGCCGGCTCCTATCTCGCGCGCGCCTTCTTCGGTATCGAGGGCAATCTGGCGGCCACCGTGCCGCAGGCGGGGCAGGCGCTGCAAGCGGTCTTCTTCGAGGCCATTCTCACCTTCGGCATGGTGCTGATGGTGCTGTCCATGGCCAATGGCCCCAAGCTCAACGGCCAGTTCATCCCGCTCGCGGTCGGCGCCTATGTCATGTCGCTCGGCACGTTCGGCGGCCCTTACGAAGGCGCGGCGATGAACCCGGCGCGCGCCTTCGGCCCCGATCTTGCGCGCGGGAACCTTTCGACATGGTGGGTGTATGTCGTGGGTCCCTTCCTCGGCGCAGCGTGCGCCGTCGCCGTCGCGCGCGTGCTGCGCGGGCCGGCCAAGGCGCAGGAAGCCCAGGCCGCGATGGGAACGCCGCGCGCAGAAAGCGAATAGCCACGCGCGATCCTGCTGAATGCCGAAGGAGAAGTTCATGTCGCAGACCGTTTCCGAACAGCTCGTCGGCGTGCTCGAGCAGGTCGGGGTCAAGCAGATCTTCGGCCTGATCGGCGACAGCCTCAATCCGCTTGCGGATGCTGTGCGCCGTTCTTCCATCGAATGGGTTGGCGTGCGGCACGAAGAGGGCGCGGCGCTCGCGGCCTCCGGGCAGGCCAAGCTCACCGGCGGTCTCGGCGTCTGCGCCGGCACGACGGGCCCCGGCAGCACGCATCTCGTCGCCGGCCTTTACGAGGCCGCGCGCGATCATGCGCCGGTGCTCGCGCTCTCCGGCGACATGCCGCGCGCGCTGCAGGGCACGGACTTCATCCAGACGACCAATCCGGACCTGCTGTTCCGCGATGTCTGCGTCTACACGCAGACGCTGATGTCCGCTGCGCAGGCAGCGCCCGTCATCCATCAGGCGATCGCCGCCGCTTTCGCTGCGCCCGGACCCGCGCATCTCACGCTGCCGCAGGATGTGCTCTCGCTGAAGACCGATCACGACGCCTATAGCATTCCCACGCTGCGGCCACGCCCCGAAATCATCGCCAGCGAAGAGGATATCGCGGCCGCCGCGCGCATGATCGACGAGGCCGAAAGCATCGTGGTCATGTGCGGCGCGGGCTGCCGGGGCGCGACGGAACTCTTGCGTGAGTTCTCGGATCGGCTGAAGGCGCCGCTCATCCATTCCGTGCGCGGCAAGGAGTTGATGCCCTATGACGAGCCGCGCTGGATGGGCGGCATCGGCATGATCGGGACCAAGCCCGTCTATCGCGCCGTACAGGACTGCGATCTCCTGATCATGCTGGGCACGGACTATCCCTATCCGGAATTCCTGCCGAAGGACGCCAAGACCATCCAGATCGACGTGCGCCCGCAGGTTCTGGGCCGCCGCACGGGAACGAGGCTCGGCATTCTCGGCTCGGTCATCCCCTCCGTGCGTCGGCTGCTCGAGCACATCGCCGAGAAGAGCGACCGCGTCTTCTTCGACAAGCTCGCCGCCGCGCGCCGAGACTGGGACGATATGCTCGACAAGCAGGCCGATCTGTCGCGCAGTGCGGACATCATCCATCCCATGGCGGTTGCGCGCTGCGTCAGCAATCATGCGCGACAGGATGCGATCTTCGTCCTCGACACCGGCCTCAACACGCTCTGGTCGGCCAACTGGATCCGGCAGACCGGCGCGCAGCGCATCATCGGCTCGTTCAACAATGCGGCGGTCGGAACGTCGCTGGGTCAGGCCAACGGCATCCAGGCACTCGACCGTTCCAAGCAGGTGATCGCGCTGACCGGCGACGGCGGCTTCAACATGCTGATGGGCGAATTCATGACCGCGGTGCATCACAAGCTGCCGGTCAAGGTCATCGTCTACAACAATTCTGCGCTCGGCCTCATCACGCTGGAGGCCGAGAGCGTCGGCCTCGTGCCGTTCAAGGAGGCGATCGAATTCCCCAACCCAGATTTCGCGGCGCTCGCGCGCGCCTGCGGCGGCCACGGCTTTACCGCACACAAGCCCGGCGAACTGGAGGCGGCGATCGCCGGGGCGCTGGCGGTAGACGGTCCAGCGATCGTCGACGCGGTCGTGGCGGCGGACGAGATGCCGAACATGCCGCACGTGGACCTCGAGAAGGCGAAGGGCTATGCGCTCGCCAAGATCAAGGAAACGCTGCAACGGGTGACCGGCTCCTGACGCCGGCGCTTGACTTCGCGCGCTCGGCCCCGTAGCGCGCGGCCATGAGCATCAGACCTTCCAGGGCCATTGCAGGCCTCTCCGACCTCGCCGCCGACTACGACGTCATCCTCTCCGACGTCTGGGGCGTCGTGCACGACGGCCGCGCGCACACGCCATCGGCCGCCGATGCGCTGATGCGCTTTCGCGCCAAGGGCGGGACGGTCGTGCTCATCACCAACGCGCCGCGCCCGCACGCGGGCATCGTGCAGATGCTCGACAATTTCGGTCTGCCGCGCACGGCCTACGACGCCATCGTGTCGTCCGGCGACGTCACCGTCGATCTCATCTGCGATCGCCGCGCCGCGCCGCTGCATCACATCGGGCCGCCGCGCGACCTTCCGCTGTTCGACACGGTCGCCGAACGTCTCGGCGAAAGGCCGCCGCTGTTGCCGCTGGCGGACGCCGACTACGTCG
>CAMFKC010000404.1 GCA_945956975.1 uncultured Methylocystaceae bacterium
CGTGTATCGCGTCGACGCGCAGACGGGCACAGCGTCCATCGTCGCCGACGATATCGACCAGCCGAACGGCATCTGTTTCTCGCCCGACGAAAAGCTCTGTTACATCGTCGAATCGGGCGCACGCCCGCGCCGCATTCGCGTCTATGACGTCGTCGATGGCGGCAGGCTTGCGAACGGGAGAATCTTCTTCGCTGGCGACGGCGAGCAGGCGCCCGATGGCTTTCGCTGCGACATCGATGGCAATCTGTGGTGCGGCTGGGGCACGGGCGCGGGGCATGACGGCGTCAGCGTCTTTGCGCCTTCGGGCGATCTGATCGGCCGCATCCACCTGCCAGAGCGCTGCGCGAACCTGTGTTTCGGCGGAAGGCGCCGCAACCGGCTGTTCATGGCGGCGAGCAGGTCGCTCTATGCGTTGTATGTGAACACGCAGGGCGTGGCGGGCGCCTGAGCCCAGCGTTACAGCGCCGCCTGGATTGCCTGCAGCAGGCGGAAGCGCAGCGCACTGTCGTTGCCCGTGAGCGAAATGACGAAACGGACCTTTCCGTGGCTCGAGGTCTCGGTATAACCAGCCAGCGTTCGAACGCCGTCCAGCGTGCCTGTCTTGTAGGCCGCGCCCTTGCCGTGCTTGAGCAGGTTCGCATGCGGCTCCAGGAGAGCCAGCACCTTGGCGAGACCCCGCGCCGTGAACCGGTTGCCGCGGCTGATTCCGGAGCCCTCCTCGAGGTGGATGGCCTGCCCGAGATCCTGCGCGGCGAGCTTTTCGTTTGCGACCTTCAGCGACTTTTCGAGGCTGACTGGCGGACCAAAACGCTTGGCGCCGATTTCCAGAAAGGTCTGGTTGGCGATGTAATTGTTCGAACCGACGAGCAATTCGTGAAGAACCCCGGATAGCGGACGCGACTGCCTGTGCACGTAGATTGGCGTGAGGGCCGCGGGGACGGATCCCGTCACGATCTGGCCTTTCACGCTGCCGCCCGCCTTGGCGATGAATGCCGCAATCAGTTCGCCGGCATATTGCAGGCTGAGCGTCGGGTCCTTGGCCAGACTGATGCGGCCGCGCTCCTTCGGCCCGCGCTTGCGGAATTGGCTGATCGCAAGCGGCGTGATCGGGGTCTGCGCCTCCGCGGAAACGACGGTCGCGCCCCGCTGCATGGCATGGATCGTATTGAAATTCACAGCCAGGGCCGAACTCGGGGCGTCGTAGGATTCCGCTGTATCCTCGACGCCCGGCACGCGCAGGTCCGCCGGAAAATAGCTTCCGTCGAGCACGATGCCGGCGAAGGGCGCCGCGCCAGTCGCCGCGATCAGCTCCTTTGCCAGTTGCGCCAGCTCCTCGGAGACGAGGAAGGGGTCGCCGCCGCCGCGGATGTAGAGGGTCCGCTTGTCATCGAGGTAGAATCGGGTCTCGAAGCGATAGTCCGCGCCCAGGGTCTCGAGCGCCAGCCATGCCGTCACCAGTTTTGTGACGGACGCCGGGACGAATGGGCTGTCCGCGTTCTGCGCGACGAGTTCGACGCCCTGCGCGTCCACCACGTAGACCAAACCGTCAGGCGCAAGCGCCGCAACGCTTTCCTTCACCCCGGCGAAGGCCAGGGTCGGGAAACAGAGCGTGGCGAGGAGAAAGAGGCGTGACCACATGGCAGTATCAACTCGCAGGCGGCGCCGGCCGCGATGATCATTGCGCCCGGCGGCTATAGGTCAAAAACGGATTCGCCGGCGCACGATCGAGACGCGCCGTCGGGCTGCGTCAGCGCCCGGCCATCACCCTGAAATCCCGTCCCTCCTGCAGCCAGCGCACGCGCTCGTCGCGCAACATCGTACGGCGGACCTTTCCGGCGTCGTCGCGCACGGGTTCGCGCGTCACCTCGTAGCTCTCGGGGTGTTTCGGCCTGCTGAGCAGGTCGTTCAGGAATTTCGGCAGCGCCGCCACGATGGCCTCGGCGTCGGCGCCGTCGCGGACCTGCAGCACGGCATGGATGGATGAGCCTAGGTCGGGATGGGGCAGGCCCACGACAGCGCAGGAGGCGATGTCGGGATGAGCGATCAGAGCCGCCTCGACTTCCGCCGGATAAACGTTCGCGCCGCCACGCAGGATCATGTCGGTGCGTCGATCCGCGAGCCAGATGTAGCCGTCTTCATCGACCCTGCCTATGTCGCCCAGCGACTCCCAGCCATCGCTGTCGCGCTTCGGCTCGGCGCCGAGATAATGATAGGTCGTGCCGGGGCCTTCCGCGCTCTTGAGATAGATTTCGCCGACTTCGCCCGGCGGGAGTTCGCGCCCGTCCTCGCCGACAACCTTCGCCGCGCCGATCTCGACCCGACCGACCGAGCCTTTGCGCTTCACCCATTCCGTGCCGGGTATGATGGTGCTCGCCTGCCGCTCGGTGCCGCCGTACAATTCGAAGACGCGCTCCGGCCCGAGCCAGGCGATCCATTCTTCCTTCAGCCACATCGGCATCGGCGCAGCCATGTGGAAGACGACGCGCAGGCTCGACACGTCGTATTGCGCGCGCTCCTCCTGCGGGAGGGCCCAGATGCGGCTCATCATCGTCGGGACGAAATTCACCCATTCGATGCGGAAGCGTTCGATAAGTTGCAATGCTTCGGCGGCGTCGAACTTCTTCATGCCGACGAGCAAGCCGCCCTCGAACAGCGCCGTATGCGTGATGATGAAAGGCGCATTGTGGTAGAGCGGGCCGGGATTCAGCAGCCTGACGCCCTCGTGCATGACCAGCGGCGGGACTTTCGGATCGACGCAGGCCGGGCCGTGATCGACGATGACCTTGGGGCGTCCTGTCGATCCGCCGGAGGTCATAGCTTTCCAGTAACGCGCGATCGGACCG
Organism: uncultured Methylocystaceae bacterium; assembly: GCA_945956975.1. Taxonomy (GTDB): domain Bacteria; phylum Pseudomonadota; class Alphaproteobacteria; order Rhizobiales; family Beijerinckiaceae; genus JAJXWB01. Next base: position 2,844 of record CAMFKC010000404.1, read on the forward strand.
TCGATGCGTTCGTCCGAAAATCCCTGCGTGGAAAAATCCGCCGGCAGGCGATTGCCGGCGTTCCAGTCGTCTTCGCCGCCGACGACGAGCGAAGGCCGCAGCAGATCCAGTATGGCCGAGGCTTCGCCACGCGGCAGGCGGTAGGACAGGGAGCACGGCGTCGCGCCGCATTTCCAGATGGCGAAAGTGGTCTCGTAGAACGTGTTGGAGTTGGGCAGGCCGACAGCGACGAAATCGCCAGGCTTGACGCCCTTGCTCATCATCACGCGAGCGCGCGCGTTGGCGTGGCGCTCCAGCGCGCTCCAGCTCAGCTGCTCGTCGCCATGCACGATTGCCACGGTTTCGGCGCCGTTGCGCTCGGCATACCAGCGCGGCACGTCGGCCATCGGGATATACATTCGGTCTTCCTCCGCGGGCCCTCGCCCTTCGATATTGAAATTGTGGCGCATGCTAGGCGGCCTGCCGCGTCATGCAAAGCCGCGCAGCGCATGGCGCGCCGACGGCGTGGTCATATCGGAACCTATGCAGCGCGATCACGTTCTTGTGCGGGGTATGCAATCGCAACGGGAACGGAGACTCTTCATGCGCAAGATCATTCACACTATCGCGCTTTGCGCGGTTCTCGCTCCGCTGGCCGCGCAGGCGCAGGGCGTCGTCGGCGGCGCGGCGCGTGGCGCTGAACAGGGCGGCCG
>CAMFKC010000405.1 GCA_945956975.1 uncultured Methylocystaceae bacterium
CGCCAGCCCATCCATCCGCGCGAAGCGACGCGTATTCTTGCCAGAGCCGAACTTGCCGGCTTCATCGCGCACGGCGCAGAGGCGGTCGCCCGCCACGCCGCGCATCTCGATGTCAACGACGTCGAGCGGCTGACCGCGCATCGACTTGACGGGATAGACCCACAGTCCCGATACGCGGCCGAGCACGCCGGATCAATCCAGCTTGAACTTCTCGAACTGGCGGTGCTCCGCGAAGATCCGGCGCACCGTGCCCGTCACCGAGCGGTAGATGATCGTCTCGGTCGTGATGATGCGCGGGTGGAACTTCACGCCGCGCAGCAGGGCGCCATCGGTCACGCCCGTCGCGCAGACGATGACGTCGCCGGAGGCCAGTTCCTTCATGTCGTATTTCTTCTTCGGGTCCTTCACGCCCATCTTGCCGGCGCGCTCAACCTTGGCCTGGGTGTCGAGGATCAGGCGGCCCTGCATCTGGCCGCCGACGCAGCGCAGCGCGCCTGCCGCGAGCACGCCTTCCGGGGCGCCGCCGGAGCCGAGGTAGAGGTCGCAGCCCGTCTCTTCCGGCTGGGCGCAATGGATGATGCCGGCCACGTCGCCGTCGGTGATGAGGCGGATCGAGGCGCCGGCCTTGCGGCAGGCGGCGATGATGTCGGCGTGGCGCGGGCGGTCGAGGATCACGACCGTGATCTCGCCGGCCGGCACGCCCTTGGCCTTGGCCAACGCGTTGATGTTGTCGGCCGGGCTGGCGTCGAGATCGACAACGCCGGTCGGATAGCCGGGGCCGACCGCGATCTTGTCCATGTAGACGTCGGGCGCGTTGAGCAGCGTGCCGGCTTCCGCCATGGCCATGACGGCGATGGAGCCCGGCATGTCCTTGGCGCAGAGCGTCGTGCCTTCCAGCGGATCGACGGCGATGTCGACGCGCGGACCGGTTTTGGTGCCGACCTCCTCGCCGATGAACAGCATCGGCGCCTCGTCGCGCTCGCCCTCGCCGATCACGACGCGGCCGTGGATGGGAAGACGGTTCAGCTCGCGGCGCATGGCGTCAACGGCGGCCTGGTCGGCGGCCTTCTCGTCGCCGCGCCCGCGCAGGCGCGCGGAAGACACCGCCGCGCGCTCGGTGACGCGCACCAGCTCGGTCGAGAGAATACGCTCGATGATTTTGTCTTCCTTGACGATGAGATCGGTCATTTTTTGTTGTTCCCTAGTGAATTTCTGAAGGCCCCGAGTCGTGTCCCCTCCCCCCTTGTGGGGGAGGGCTAGGGAGGGGGGTCGAGGAGTCTCGCCAGGCTTCTGAGCGCCAATGCAGCGAGATTCCGCGACCCCCTCCCCCACCCCTCCCTACAAGGGGGAGGGGGATAACGCCCGCACTTACGCCAGTTTCGTTACTTATTCGCGTTCGATCCGGATGGATTGCGGGCGTTCGGCGACATAGCCGTCGGCCACGATGGCGTCGAGCGCCTCGCGCACCAGCTTTTCCGTCGTGGCGTAGGTGATGAGGACCACGGGCACGGGCCCGCCGGTCTTGTCCCCGCCCTTCCCGCGCTGGACGATGCTTTCCAGCGAAATGCCGCGGTCGGCCATCCGGGTGGCGATGCCGGCGAAGGCGCCGGGCTTGTCGTAGACGGCCAGGCGAATGTAGTAGCCGCCCTCGTGGCGCTGCATTTCCACACGCTTGACCTTGCTGAGCGCGGCGCGCGGCAGGCCGAGCGGGCGCGACCTCACGCCGCGGGCGATGTCGGCGATGTCGGCCACCACGGCCGAAGCCGTGGCGTTGCCGCCGGCGCCGGGGCCGACGAGCGTCAGTTCGTGCACGGCGTCGGCGTCGATGGTGACGGCGTTGGTCACGCCCATGACTTGCGCGATGGAGGTCGTCTTGCGCACCATGGTCGGGTGCACGCGCTGCTCCACGCCGTGCGGCGTGCGCTGCGCGACGCCCAGAAGCTTGATGCGGTAGCCGAGTTCATCCGCGGCCTTCAGGTCGGCGAGCGTCACATGCTCGATGCCCTCGATGGAGATGGCGTCGGCGTCGATTTCGGTGCCGAAGGCGAGCGAGGCGAGGATCGCCAATTTGTGGGCGGTGTCGAAGCCGCCGATGTCGAAGGTCGGGTCGGCCTCTGCATAGCCCAGCCGCTGGGCTTCCTTGAGGCAGACTTCAAACGGCATTTCCTCCATTTCCATCCGGGAGAGAATGTAATTGCAGGTGCCGTTGAGGATGCCGTAGACGCGCTCGATGGAGTTGCCCGCCAGCCCTTCGCGCAGCGTCTTCACGATCGGTATGCCGCCGGCGACGGAGGCCTCGTAGGCGAGCGGCACGCGCTTCTCTTCCGCCAGTGCGGCCAGCGCCAAGCCGTGCTTGGCGAGCAGCGCCTTGTTGGCGGTCACGACGCCCTTGCCAGCCTTCAGCGCGGTCTCGACGGAGATGCGCGCGGGACCCTCGTCGCCGCCGATGAGTTCGACGAAGAGGTCGACGTCGTCGGAGGCCGCAAGCTCGACCGGGTCGGCATAGAACCTGATGGCGGACGCATCGAAGCCGCGGTCCTTGCCCTTGTCGCGCGCAGACATGGCCGACACGACGATCTTGCGCCCGGTGCGGGCCTGCAAGGCTTCGTCCTGCTGCGCCAAAAGGCGCACGACCGAGGCGCCTACCGTGCCGACGCCGGCCAGTCCGACCCGCAGAATCTCCGCCATTTCGTCAACTTCCTCTCCCGCCCGAACGGCGGCGCCGCCTTGTGCCCGATTTGGCCGGGGGGATCAAGAAAACGCGGGGCGTCTCGGCGGTCGCCGGCCCAATGGATGGACCTCAGCAATCCGCGCGCATGCGTCAGGCCGCCTCCGTCGTCGCCTCGATCTGCGAGACGAACCAGCGGTTGAGCCAGGCGATCATCCACGGGATGGGGATAAGGAAAGCGCAGGCGACGACGAAGGCGAGGCAACGCCACAGGATCTCGAAGCCCTTGCCCTTGAAGGAGAAGCGCACCGGTCCCGCAACATTGCGGCAGACCCAGTCGAGATAATATTGGACGACCCAGGCCCAGCCGACGATCGTGACGAGCGAGACGACGCCGAGCGCCATCCAGCCGAAATAGGGCAGGAATTCGCCCCGGAAAGCGAGGAACGGACCGCCTGGCCCGATGCGCAGCTTCGCGCAGAACCAGCGCAGGACGAGAAAGGGCAGAACGAGCCCGCCGACGATGGCGAGAAAGCCCTTGTCGCCGGCCACCGCGTTGGAAAACGCGAGCAGCGCCTGCAGGACGAAGACCCACCAGATGTCGCCCGCCCGCCCCTCGAAGACGACGGGCGTTCCGTTGGGCAGGCGCGTGGTCTCGCCGAGATATTTCCAGAAATACGTCGCCGTCCACGGCGCGGGCACGATGAAGACGTTGCCGAGCCACAGCAGGATCGTGCGGCCGAACAGCGGAAAGGTCTCCAGCGCGGAGACGAGGCGGCCCGGTGGAAGGGCGCCGACCTCCACTGGTCTGTAGGACGGCACGGCGCCGGGCAGCTGCGCAGCCGCGGCCGCGCTCGGCCGGGG
>CAMFKC010000406.1 GCA_945956975.1 uncultured Methylocystaceae bacterium
GTGGCGTCTCGTGTTCATGACCTTCTACGGTCAGCGCGTCGCGCATGTGGATGGCGGGCATCACGCGCCAGCGGAAGAGACGGCGGACGCTGCCGCCCGGCATGACGCGGGCCACAGCGCCCGCGCCGAGGGCGACCACACCGGCCATGACGATCATGCGCACGACGACCATGGACACGGCCATGGCGACCACACGCCGCACGAGAGCCCGCTGGTCATGCTGATCCCGCTGGCGGTGCTGGCCGTCGGCGCGCTCTTCGCCGGCCTTGCCTTCTCGCAATTCTTCATCGGCCATCACTTCGAGGAATTCTGGAAGGGCACGATCGGGCAGGGGCCCGACAACCACATCATGCATGAAATGCACGACGTCTCGCTCGGCGTCGGCCTCGCGCCCTCCGCGATGATGATCGCGGGCTTCCTCGTCGCGCTGTGGTTCTACATCCTCAAGCCCGGCACCGCGCAGCGTCTCGCCGCCGCCAACCCCGTGCTGTATCGCTTCCTCCTCAACAAGTGGTACTTCGACGAACTCTACGACTTCCTGTTCGTGCGCCCGGCCTTCTGGATCGGCCGCGTGTTCTGGAAGCAGGGCGACGGCCGCATCATCGACGGCCTCGGCCCCGACGGCGTGTCGGCGCGCGTGGTCGACATCGCGCGCGGCGCGGTCAAGCTGCAGACCGGCTATCTCTATCACTACGCCTTCGCGATGCTGATCGGCGTCGCGGCCTTCATCACCTGGTACCTGATCGGCGGAGTGCGCTGAAATGACCGGCTTCGGCATCCTCTCCGCGCTCACCTTCCTGCCGCTGGTCGGCGTGGTGATCCTCATGTTCCACCGCGGCGACGACGCCGCGACCAAGCGCTCGATCCGCCATGTCGCGCTGTGGACGACGGTCGCGACCTTCCTTGTCGCGCTGCTCGCCTGGAGCCGCTTCGACCCGGCGCTGTCGGGCTTCCAGATGGTGGAGAGCCAGGCCTGGGCCGGCGGCGGTCTCGTCTACAAGATGGGCGTGGACGGCATGTCCTTCCCCTTCGTCGTGCTGACGGCCTTTCTCATGCCGTTCTGCATCCTCGCCTCGTGGGAGGCGATCGACGTCCGCGTCAAGGAATACATGATCGCCTTCCTCGTGCTGGAAACGCTGATGCTCGGCGTCTTCTGCGCGCTCGATCTGGTGCTCTTCTACCTCTTCTTCGAGGGCGGCCTGATCCCGATGTTCCTCATCATCGGCGTCTGGGGCGGCAAGCGGCGCATCTACGCGGCCTTCAAGTTCTTCCTCTACACGCTGGTCGGCTCGCTGCTGATGCTGATCGCCATCATGTGGATGGCGAGCTACGCGCACACGACCGACATCACGGTGCTGTTGAAGACGCAATTTCCGGCCGATGCGCAGAAGTATCTGTGGCTCGCCTTCTTCGCGTCCTTCGCGGTCAAGATGCCGATGTGGCCGGTCCACACCTGGCTGCCCGACGCGCACGTCGAGGCGCCGACGGCGGGCTCGGTCATCCTGGCGGGCATCCTCCTGAAGATGGGCGGCTACGGCTTCATCCGCTTCTCGCTGCCCATGTTCCCCGATGCGTCGCATTATTTCGCGCCGCTCGTTTTCGCCATGTCGGTCATCGCGATCATCTACACCTCGCTGGTCGCGCTGGTGCAGGAGGACATGAAGAAGCTGATCGCCTATTCGTCCGTCGCGCACATGGGTTTCGTGACGATGGGCCTGTTCGCGATGAACCAGCAGGGTGTGCAGGGCGCGGTCTACCAGATGGTCAGCCACGGCCTCGTGTCCGGCGCGCTCTTCCTCTGCGTCGGCGTGGTCTACGACCGCATGCATACCCGCGAGATCGCGGCCTACGGCGGCCTGGTGAAGAACATGCCCCTCTACGCGGTCGCCTTCATGGTCTTCACCATGGCGAACGTCGGCCTGCCTGGCACCTCCGGCTTCGTCGGCGAATTCCTGACGCTGCTCGGCACCTTCGCGGCCAACAGCAAGGTCGCCTTCTTCGCGACCTTCGGCGTCATCCTGTCCGCGGCCTACGCGCTGTTCCTCTACCGTCGCGCCATCTTCGGCGTGCTCGACAAGCCGGAGCTCGCCAACATCAGGGATTTGAGCGGCCGCGAGATCGCGCTGCTCGCGCCGCTGGTCGTGCTCGTCATCTACTACGGCGTCCACCCCGGTCCGATCCTCGACGCGTCCGCGGCTTCCGTCGCCGAACTCGTCAAGTCCACGCAATCCGTCGCCGGCGCCGTGAAGGCCGCCGCGCTCGCCGCCCACTGAAGGCAGATCGATGCATCCGCTCTCATTCTCCATCGCCCACGCCCTGCCGGAGACGATCCTGGCGGTGGGGGCGCTGACGCTTCTCCTCGTCGGCGCCATCCGCGGCGAAAAGTCGGCCGGCCTCGTGGCCGAACTCGCGATCGGCCTGCTGGCGCTCGCGCTGGTCGTGATCTTCGTCGGCGTGAAGACCTCGGCCGACGTCTTCGACGGCGCCTTCGTCGACGACCAGTTCGCCCGCTTCATGAAGGTGCTGGTGCTGATCGGCTCGCTCGTGTCGCTCGTCCTGTCGCGCGATTTCCTGAAGCGCGAGGGCATCGACCTCTTCGAATTCCCGATCCTGATCCTGCTGTCGACGCTGGGCATGTTGCTGCTGACGTCCGCCAACAGCCTCATCTCGCTCTATCTCGGCCTCGAGCTTATGTCGCTCGCGCTCTACGTCGTCGCGGCCTTCCACCGCGACAATCTCAAGGCTTCGGAAGCGGGCCTGAAATATTTCGTCCTCGGCGCGCTTTCGTCGGGCATGCTGCTCTACGGCGCCTCCTTGATCTACGGCTATGCCGGCACGGTGCAGTTCGACGGCATCGCCAAGGCGCTGACCGCGGGGCCGCACATCGGCGTCGTCTTCGGACTGGTGTTCCTGCTCGCAGGCCTCGCCTTTAAGATGTCGACCGTGCCCTTCCACATGTGGACGCCCGACGTCTACGAGGGCGCCCCGACGCCGGTCACCGCCTTCTTCGCTTCGGCTCCGAAGATGGCCGCCGTCGCCATCACGCTGCGCGTCGTCACCGATGCGCTGCCGGGCCTCGCCCACGAATGGCGCCAGATCATCATGTTCATTTCGATCGCCTCGATGGCGCTCGGCTCCTTCGCGGCGATCGGCCAGACCAACATCAAGCGCCTGATGGCCTATTCCTCGATCGGCCACATGGGCTTCGCGCTGGTCGGCCTCGCCGCCAACACGGCGCAGGGCGTACAGGGCGTCGCCATCTACATGGCGATCTATCTCGTCACCACGCTCGGCGTCTTCGCTGTCGTTCTGGCCATGCGCCGCCAGGGCAGGCAGGTCGAGACGATCTCCGATCTCGCCGGCCTCTCGCGCACCAACGGCTGGATGGCCTTCTTCATGGCCATGCTGATGTTCTCGCTGTCGGGCATTCCGCCGCTCGCGGGCTTCTTCGCGAAATACTACGCCTTCCTCGCCGCCGTGCAGGCGGGCCTGACGCCGCTCGCCGTCATCGGCGTGCTGCTCTCGAC
>CAMFKC010000407.1 GCA_945956975.1 uncultured Methylocystaceae bacterium
CCGCGGTTGGTTGCCGACCCCGCCGCGCGACCTCAGGCTGGCGGCCATCGCTGCGCTCTACGTGCTGCTGGCCGCGCCCGTATCCTGCCAGGAAAGCTTTGCCTGCTACGCCGGCTGGGGCCATTTTCCTGCGCTCGGCGCCGTTCACGAATGGCTTCAGCCGGCGATCGACAAGACATCGATCGGCGCATTGCGTTACCTGCATTTCATGGCCACGGCCTATCTGGCCTTTCTCGCTGTGGGCCCCCAGGGTCGGAACCTGCACGGATGGCTCGCCGAACGCATCCGGCGGGTCGGCCAGCAGACCCTGGCCGTTTTCCTCACCGGCCTTGTCGCCGCGCAGGCGCTCGGCATGGTTCTCGACTTCTCAGGGCGCGGCTTTATCGCGAGCGCGCTGGTGAACCTCGCCGGTTGCGCGCTGCTGGTGGCTGCTGCCGCGCTCGTGTCATGGTTCAAGGCGCCGCCCTGGCGCGGCGGGGCCAAGCCGCGACCCGCGCCGAGCGCAACGTCGGCCCCACGCGTCATGGCCGCGGACACTGCCAAGCCGCAGACCCACGACGCCTGACGCGGCGCTCTGGAACGGGTTTCGAATTGCAGAGGCCACATTTTGATGGCCGGCGCGCCGCCATCGTATTTCCGCCCGCAGGCCCGCTGGACTAATGTCGCCGCCGTTCAAGCGCGTCGCACGTGCGCGCAGAGGGAAGCGACATGGCAGAGCGCACACAGGTCGTCATCATCGGTTCGGGCCCGTCGGGCCTGCTGCTCGGGCAATTGCTGCACAAGGCGGGCATAGACACGCTCATCCTCGAGCAGAAGTCGAAGGATTACGTGCTCGGCCGCATCCGTGCCGGCGTTCTGGAACAAGGCGCGGTCGGGCTGATCGAGGAGGCCGGCGCCGGCGCGCGGATGCGCCGCGAGGGCCTGCCGCACGACGGCACGGAGATCTGCTTCGGCGGCGTGCGCCATCGCATCGACTTCAAGGCGCTTACCGGCAAGACGGTGATGGTGTACGGCCAGACCGAAGTGACGCACGACTTGATGGACGTGCGCGAGGCCTGCCGCGCGCCGACCGTCTATGAAGCCGAGAATGTCGCGATCCACGACATCACGACCGGCAGCCCGCGCGTGACCTGGACGAAGGACGGCGCGGCCCACGAGGTCGCCTGCGACTTCGTGGCCGGCTGCGACGGTTTCCACGGCGTCAGCCGCAAGACCATGCCCGCCGACATCCTGCGCACGTTCGAGCGCGTCTACCCCTTCGGCTGGCTCGGCGTTCTCGTCGACAAGCCGCCGGTCTCGCACGAGCTCATCTACGTGAACAGCGAACGCGGCTTCGCGCTCTGCTCGATGCGCTCCAACACGCGCAGCCGCTATTACGTGCAGTGCCGGCTGGAGGAGAAGGTCGAGGAATGGAGCGACGACCGCTTCTGGGACGAGCTGCGCAGCCGTCTCGATGCGCGCGCGGCTGCTGAACTGCAGACCGGCGCCTCGATCGAGAAGAGCATCGCGCCGCTGCGCAGCTTCGTCGCCGAGCCGATGCGCCACGGCCGGCTGTTCCTCGCCGGCGACGCCGCGCATATCGTGCCGCCCACCGGCGCGAAGGGGCTCAATCTCGCGGCGAGCGACGTGTCGTATCTGTCGCAGGCCTTCATCGAACACTACCGCAGCAAAAGCGACGCGGGCCTCGACGCCTATTCGCAGCGCGCACTGGCCCGCATCTGGAAGGCCGAGCGCTTCTCCTGGTGGATGACGCAGCTCCTGCACAATTTCCCGGAATCCTCGGGCTTCGACCGGAAGATCCAGAACGCGGAGCTGGAATATTTGTTCAGTTCGACGGCCGCGCAGACCGCGCTCGCGGAGAATTACGTGGGGCTGCCGTACTGAGGGTCGTCCGCCCTCGCGTCTGCTCCACAGCAGCCTGCCCTCAGGGGCGGGCTTGTTCGCGTAGCGCGCCGGAGAAAGCCGGCTCCGGTGGAATGCGGTTGCGCCACGCCGCGCGGGCGCGGGCATAGAGGCTCGGGCGCAGCGTGTTTTCGAGACACGCCCTGACGAAGGCGGGCGAGTTCCAGGGCACGTAATGCTCGGGCGTCGACAGGAGGGCGCTCTGGGGATCGCGCTCGAATTCCTGGGGGAACATGACCACCCGCTGGCCGGGCGCGGGATCGGCGAACGCCACGCCGGATTGCCGCAGCGACGGACCGAGCGCCGACACCAGCGGCGAGGCGCTGGAAGAGAAGAGACAGGCGGCAGGCGTGACGCGCGGATTGAGTTCGATCAGCCAGGCGCGATTGTCGTGGTCGAGCATGAAATCGAATCCGACAAAGCCGGAAAGGCCGAGCGCGGCGACGAGCCTCGCGACGTCTGCCTCGATCTGCTCGTGCTGGAAGGTCTCGACCACAGTGGCCGGACCATTGTCCGGCTTGGTCCGCAACGCCTTGACGGTGACGCCGGCGACGACGCGGCCCTGCTGGCAGAGCACGGCCCGGTTTACCGGCGATCCCGGAATGATCGCCTGAAGGTCGATCTCGGGCGGTTGAAAGTCCCGCCGCAGGACGAACGGCAGCGTTCGCCCTTCGCGCAGCGAATCCAGAACCACGCGGCGAAGCCTCGGCGGCTTCCGCCAGACGTCCAGGCAGGCTGCGGCGTCCTCGGCCGAGGCGACGCTGCGCACGCCGCATCCGCCGAAGGCGCCGTCCGACTTCATCATCGCGGGAAAGGGAATGTCGCGCTGCGCCAGCGCGATCTCGTCCGGCGAATTCGCGGGCAGGCTGGCCGGCGTACGAATCCCCAGCGCCGCCGCCAGCGCCACGAGGCGGCTCTTGCTGCTCGCAACCTCGAAATGTGCGGGATCGCCGAGCGACGTCTCGACCAATTCGGCCATCCAGCGCATCTGCGGGTCGGATGCGGCGCGGAGATCGGCGTGCCAGCGATGCAGCCATTCCGTCGCGCGATCATCGCAAGGAACGATCAGGGAGGGCCGCCACGCCGCGACGGTCTGTTGCAGGTTCTTCTCGAAATGACGGGGGCTGCAGCCCACGCGGAGGCTCAGCGGCAGCGACTTGAGGTAACGCGTGCCGGGCGCGACGACGCCCACCTCCAACCCCGCGTGGATCAGGCGTTGCGCCATCGTCGCCGGCAGCGCGTGCAGGGCGGTCGCGACCAGCAGAATTCTCGAGTGGCCTGCAGCCAAATCGACCATCGCGCCAACACCGGCTTCGAGAGACGTAGCGGGAAGCAGTAGCGGGGCAGCACTAGCCAAGCCTTACGGACGCAACCTTTTCCGGCTCATTTTTTGTATTGCACAAGAGCAGCTTAAATCCTGCGGGGAAAAGCGCGGCGTTTGCTTGGAAATGCGCTAACCATGCGCTGGCTCCGGCGTATTCAGGCGGCGTTTTCCGTCGCGAACAGCCCTGCAAACCGCGATTGCGCGCTTTCGCCTGCCTGGCGCAGCGGCCCGTCGGGCGTCTCCAGCGTCGCCATCAGATGCGCCTCGCTCGCGCGCCAGCAGGCGGCGTAGATCTCGCG
>CAMFKC010000408.1 GCA_945956975.1 uncultured Methylocystaceae bacterium
GCCATGTCCATGTGGTCGTAATGGTTGTGCGTCAGCAGGATCGCGTCGAGCGGCGGCAGGTCGTCGAACCTGATCCCCGGCGGATTGACGCGCTTCGGCCCGGCGAAGGAGAGCGGGCTCGCGCGCTCCGACCAGACGGGATCGACGAGGAAGTTCAATCCCTGCGTCTGGATGAGAAATGTCGCATGGCCCGCGAAAGTCACGCGCAGCGCGGCGCCGTGCACGCGCGGCGGCGGCCGGTCCTGCGGCAGGCCCGGGTATTCCCTGGGCCAGGCCGGCAGGTCGCGGGCGCAGAAGCGCCATTTCAGCAGGTCGGCGCGGCCCTTGTCGGTCGAGCGGCCGCCGGGAAGAAAGAAGCGCTCGCCGTTGAAATGATCCGACGGCGGGCCGGAATAATAGGGATTGCGGGACATGAGCCTCGCATGGACCGCGAGCCTTCAGGCCCGCAAGTCACGAGTGTGTGAAGCGCGCCCGAAGCCTCGCGGTCCGGACCTCACCGCGACAGCGCGTGATATTCCGGGTTCGGCCGCATATCCACCGCCGCCGCCATGCGGTTGGTCATGTTGAAGAAGGCGGCGACCGCGCCGATGTCCCAGATGTCGCGATCCGTGAAGCCGACGGCGCGCAGCTTCTCGCGATCCTCGTCCACCACGGCCCACGGCTCCTTCGTCACCTTCACGGTGAAGTCGAGCATGGCGCGCTGGCGCGGCGGCAGGTCGGCGGCGCGGTAGTTCATGACGAGCATCTCGCCCAGCATGGGATCGCCCGACAGGCGGCGCACCGCCTCGCCATGCGCGACGAGGCAGTAGAAGCACTTGTTCTCGGAGGAGACGACGACCGAGATCATCTCGCGCTCGAGCTTGGACAGGCCAGAGGGCGCGAGCATGAGATCGTTGTAATAGGCCGAGAAGGCGTCGAGCTTGGCCATGTCGTGCGAGAAGGACAGAAGCACATTGGGCACGAAGCCGATCTTCTCGTCGCACTTGTCGAAATAGGCCTTCACGGCGGGCGTGCGCTCGGCGAAGGGCAGGTCGAGCGCCATGATCCCGTCCATGTCGCGCTTCTTCGATTTCTTCGCGGGCTCCGTCTTCGCAGCCTTGGTCTTCGTCGTCATCGATCTCTCCCTGTGTGCGTTCATTCTGCGGAAGCGCGATCTTCGCGCAAGCCGCTCATTCCCTGCGCGTCGCCTTCAGCGCATCGGCGAGGCTCACGGTCCCCGAGCCGCGCGGCGCCGGCTTCTGCTGCGATTCATGCGGCGCCCAGCCGGACAGCCAGACGATGTCGAAGCTCGCGCGCACGCGCCCGTCGGGATCGCTGTACCGTTCCGCATAGATTTCCGCCGCGCGCATCAGCGTCGCCCGGCGCAGCGGCTTGCGCGAGCGGGCGACGAGCGGATTGGTCGCGCCCATGGCGCGAAGATCCGCCATCAGGCCGAACATGGAATCGTAGCGCACGGTCAGCGTCTCGAAATCCACGACCGGCAGCGCGAAGCCCGCGCGCTGCAGCAGCCGGCCGAGTTCGCGCACGTCCCCGAACGGGGCGACACGCGGCGAGGCGCCGCCTTCCAGTTCCGCTTCCGCCGCCATGAAGCTCGCGCGCAATTCGGCGAGGCTGGCGTTTCCGACGAGGCAGGCGAGCAGCAGGCCGTCGGGCTTCAGCGCGCGCCGGATCTGCGCCAGCAGGCCCGGCAGGTCGTCGACCCATTGCAGCGCGAGCGCGGAGGCGACGAGGTCGGCGGTAGCGGGCGCGACCGGCAGCGTCTCGTCCTGCGCCAGCACGAAAGCGCCCGCGCCGGCGAAAGCCGGGTCGGCCGCGACCCGCAGCACCTCGCGGCCGGGCTGCGCCAGGGCCTGCGCCAGCAGCGGCGTGGGGCCGCCGAGATCGATCGCCTGCGTGAACGTGCGCTGCACGGCGGAGAGGCGCGCGACGAGCTCCTCGACGCAGGCGGCGAGCAGGAAATCGGCCGGTCCCTGCGCCAGCGCGCGCTTCTGGCGCCGCGCGAGGAGCGCTTGGTCGAAGATGACGGGGGTTTGCGACATGGGCGGCTTATCGCGCGGCGGACGGAGCGGGTCAAAGGCCGAAGGGCGCCGGCTGTGGCGCGGCTGCGACAGTGAACGGAATCTTAAGCCTACCGCTTAACTGCGCGTGCAAGAACGCTTCGACAAGGGGTCCGCGCTCGATAAAGATCGCTCATCCGCACCGCCCACCATCGTGCCGTATCAAGGGGGAAATGGCGCATGAGCACTTCGTCCGTCCGCGCCGCCGCGCGCGTTGTCCGCAGCCCTTCGCGGGCCGTCGCGGCGCTCGGCCTTGCGGCCGCGCTGTTCGGTGGGCTGATGGCCCTGCCAAGGCCCGCCGCCGCCGCCGAGCGCGTCGTGCCCTTCGCGCAGGCCGGCGACCTGAGGCCCGGCACGCTGGTGATCAGCGCCCGCCAGCGCGCCCTATATTACGTCCTCGATAATGCCCGCGCCATCCGCTACCCGATCGCCGTGCCCAAGCGCGGCAAGGAATGGTCGGGCGTGGCCTATGTCGACGGCAAGTATCTGAAGCCCGACTGGGCGCCGCCGGCCGTGGTCAAGCGCGACCACCCGGAGCTGCCGAACCTCATTCCCGGCGGGTCGCCGCACAATCCGATGGGCGTCGCCGCGCTGACGCTCAATCGCGACCAGATCGCCATCCACGGCACGACCCGCTCCATGCGCCGCTCGATCGGCAGCGCCGCCTCTTACGGCTGCATCCGCATGTACAACGAGGATGTCGCCGATCTCTACAGCCGTGTCAGCGTCGGCACGCAAGTGGTGATGCTTCAGTAGGCGGCGCACGCTCCAATCTTCGCAAGGCCCGACGTCGTCCGGGCCTTTTTTCATGCGCGCTCCGCATTCTGCGCTATATGTCGGCGCAACGAAGGGAGTTTCGCGCATGGCGCTGCAAGTCCACCAGTTCATCTGCCTGTCCGACAATTTCGGCGTGCTGATCCACGATCCCGCCACCGGCGCGACGGCGACCATCGATGCGCCCGAGGCCGGCCCGATCGTTGCCGCGCTGGAGACCAAGGGCTGGAAGCTCACCGACATCCTGCTGACCCATCACCACGACGACCACATCCAGGGCGTCGAATTGCTGAAGGCCGCCTATCCGGACGTGACAGTCGTCGGCGCGAAGAAGGACGCCCACCGCCTGCCGAAGCTCGCGCGCGAACTGGTCGAGGGCGACGAGGTCACGGTCGGCTCCGCGAAGGCCCGGGTGATCGAGACGCCCGGCCACACCAGCGGGCATATCTCATACCATTTCGGCGAAGACGCCCTGCTGTTTGCCGGCGACACGCTGTTCGCGCTCGGCTGCGGCCGCGCCTTCGAATGCCCGGCGCCTGTTTTGTACGGATCGTTACAGAAACTGGCCGCGCTGCCGGAGGAAACCCGCGTCTATTGCGGCCACGAATATACGCTCGGCAACGCCAAATTCGCCGTGACAGTCGATCCCGGCAACGTCGAACTCGCCCGCCGCGCGGCGGACATCTCCGCCA
>CAMFKC010000409.1 GCA_945956975.1 uncultured Methylocystaceae bacterium
TGCTCACCGTGACCGGCGACGCGAGCTTCGGGCCCGGCTCCTATTACAATGCGCGCATCACCTCGACGGGCGGCGACCTGATCCGGATCGCGGGCAAAGCGACCATCACCGGCGGCACCGTGACGATCTCCGCCGCGCAGGACGGCGTCTATACCCGCGGGTCGCGCTACATCCTGATGCAGGCGCTCGGCGGCATAACGGGCCAGTTCAGCGGCGTCGTTTCGGACGCCTCGCAATTCACCGGCATACTCGACTACAGCGGCAAGGAAATCGGCCTCACCATCCTGCTGCGCGACTTCCGGTCGCTTGCGCTCACCCGCAACCAGATGTCGGTCGCCAACGGGATCTACTACGGCACGGCCCAGTCGGTCGGCGCGCTCGGCGGGCAATTGATGCTGGCGCTCAATCAGGCAGGCGATTCGACCATCGCCGCCACGCTGACTCAGCTCTCGGGCGATGGGGTGGTGACGGGCGCGGCGAACGCCGCGCTGCAGACCGGCCATCTTTTCACGTCGGTTCTCGACGACCAGCAGTCGCTGTGGCGCGACTCCATTCCGCGCGACGTGGTGGTGCGGCCGATCGCGCCCTTCGCCTATGCGCCAACCCGCGTCGACGGCAGCAAGTGGCCGGTCTCGCGCCAGGCCTATGCGCCGCCGGTTCGCCGCGACGATGGAATCCAGCGCTGGCGCGTATGGGGATCGGGCTTCGGCGGGCGCGGCAGCCTGCGCGGCGACGCCGTCGTTGGATCGGCCGACCAGAAGCTCAATTCCTACGGCGGCGCGCTCGGCGTGGACTACCAGATGGGCACGAGCATGCTGTTCGGCATGGCGCTCGGCGGCTCGTCCAGCGCGTTCAACGCCGGCAACGCGCAGGGCTCGGCGACGGGCATCCACGTCGGCGCCTATACGGGCTTCCGCGTGCGCGGCTTCTACGGCACGGCGAGCGTCGCCTATTCGAATTTCGCCAACAAGACGACGCGCAACGTCGCAGGCGTCGGCGCGCTTGCCGGCGAGCAGGAGAAGGCGAGCTTCACCTCCGAAGAAGTGCGCACCCGCATCGAGATCGGCCGCCGCATCGGCGACGAGCAGTTTGCGGTTACGCCGTTCACGGCGATCGAAATCGCGCATCTCCACACCAAGCCGTTCATCGAGCAGGCGTCCGGCGTCGGCATGTTCGCGCTGTCCTTCAAGGGCCAGGGCACAGCGTCCACGCCGACATTCATCGGCCTGAAGGCCGAGGCCCGCCTCGACCTCGGCGGCGCCATTCTCACGCCCTGGGTCGCGATCGCATGGCGTCACGAATGGTCGAGCAACCGCTCGCAGACGGCGACGCTCAACGTGCTGCCGGGCGCAAGCTTCGTCATCATCGGCGCCAAGCCCGCGCGCGATGCGGCGCAGGTGAAGGGCGGCGTCAATCTCGCCCTCACGCAGCAGGTCGCGATCTTCGCGACGTTCGAAGGCGAATTCGGCACGAAGAACCCGATCTATGCGGGCAAGGGCGGCATGAAGGTCGCGTGGTGATCTGAACCGCCCCATGGAACCGATGCCCGGGCGCGTCGTTGCACATCTTCGATCCAGGAGACCCGATCATGCGCATTTTCGCCTCTGCGACCCTGTCGGTAGCCGCCATCGCGCTGCTTGCGCCATCGGCGTCCGCCCAATCCCACTATCGCTCCCGCGCCTACGACGCGCCTGCCTACCGCGCTTATGAGGCAGCGCCGTCGCCCGGTTACTACTGCGTGAAGGAATGTGTGCAGGATTTCAGCCCGTGCGATCCCGCCGAATACAAACGCACCGATGGGCGCTGCACCAGCCCGACCGCCGGCATTCGCTGAGTCACGCGCGCGCGTATTTCCGCGTCAGCGCGTCCGCGGCGTGAAAATCGAAGAGCTTGCCCACGTCTGGGTTCGACTCCCATTCCACCATGCGCGGCGCCATAAGCTGCGCGCGCTGGTGACGCCCGTAGACCTCGAACGATGCAGCGATGTAGCCGCGCAGATCGTCGAACTGGCCGACGTTGCGAGCGAGCCGATAGTTGGACCGTTTGAAAAGATAGGCGCCGCGATGCCCATAGCGCTCGGCGATTTCCGGATAGACCGGAAACACGACGCCGCGAACGATGTCGTCGACCGCGAAGTCGGCGAATTCCACCGGGGCCGTCTTCAGGCCTGCCTTCGTCAGCAGGGCGCGCGCTACATCGAACAGCACGTGCGCCTTGGGATGATTCATCGAATACATGAACGGCCCGGAGCGGCTCCAGCGCACGAGCTCGGACGATAGGTCCAGGCCGGAGGCCTTGGCGAGATCGAGGAATTCCTTCGCGGAATCCTGCCATACATCGAAATAGCCGAGAGCTTCGAACAAGGGTTCGCCGAAAAGGGCGACCGTCTGGTCGACGCTCATGCCGCGCAGGTAGGCGAAGAGGGCGATGGCGGAATGATAGGGGCCGGTCGGCCCCTCGATCGGAAAGCCCGACCGGGTCGGATCGAGAATGTAGATGGTATCGGGGTGAAAGCCCGAAAAGACGATGCTCGGTATCGGCGCGACGCGCGGCAGCAGCGCCTTCAGTTCCTCCCAGCCCCCGCCGCGCACGAAGCCCGGCTGGAATTCGAGCGAGAAGACGTGGTCGTAGCTCGCGAGGGTTTTCGCCAGAAGCGGCAGTGTCGTCATGCCCTTGCGGACGATGGTGAAACGGTCGACGTGGGCGGCCGGAACGAGCAGCTTCATGCCATAGGCGATGCCGAAGCTCTGGCAATTGCCGACGACGGCGATGCGCGGCGCGCCATGCTCGCGCCCGCGCAGGCGGCGGCTCCAGACGTGCAAAAGCTGGTGGTCGATCTCGGAGAGCATCGGCGGGCAGGGGTAAAGGCTCGGGCTCCGCCTGACAAGTTCCGCGCAAGCACGCAGGCGACCGCGTTCTAGCGGCCGAGCGCCCGCCGCTTCAATTCCTGCGCGGAGAAAAGCCCGAGCGTGCGGCCGATCTCGGGGTCCGCAAGCCATTGGTCGACGCGCTCGTGGACCAGTTGCTCGCGTTTGCGCTCGGCATAGAGCGCGAAGGAACGCGCGATGAATTCCCGCAGCGGCAGCATTTCGCCGACGCCCTGGCTGAACCGGTAATGGGCAAGCTTCAGCACGGTCGAACCGCGCAGGCCGTAGTGTTCGGCGAGCGGCGGATAGACCGGCAGGATGTAGTCGCGCGAGAGGTCGTCGACGGCGTAGTCGTCGGTGTCGAGCGGCTGCGCCTTCAGCCCGGCCTTGTCCATGGCGAGGCGGGCGATGTCGAACATGACCTGGGGCCGCGGATGGGTCGGCGTGTACATGAACGCCCGCCCACGCGCCCAGCGGGCGATGGCGCCTTCCAGCTTCATGCCTGCGGCTTGGCCCGCCCGGAGCACCTCGTCGACGGCGTTCGGCCAGACGTCGAGGTAGCCGAGATAGGAAAAGGCGTCATGGGTGAAGAGCGCCTCCGTCCTGTCTCTTATACACATCTGACGCTGCCGACGATATGCAGTGTGTAGAT
>CAMFKC010000410.1 GCA_945956975.1 uncultured Methylocystaceae bacterium
TCCTGGAGGCGGTCGAGCATCTGCTGCGCGTTCGCGGTGTCGCCAGACCTCGCCATCTGCTCCACTTGCTCGAGCATCTTCTGGAGTTGGTCTCGGGAGATGGAACGCGATGCGCGGTCTTGATTGGCCTCCGCCTGTTCCTGCCGCTCAGGTTGCCGCCGCGCCATTTCTGCGAGGAAGCGGTCCATCGCCTGCCGCAGCGCCTGCGAAAGGCGCGCAATTTCCTCTGGCGGGGCATTGCGCTGCAGAGCGTCGCGCAAGTCCCGCTCCGCCGCGCGCAAATCCTTTTCCGCGTCGCTCGCGCCGCCGTCCTCGATCTGCAGGGCCATCGACCACAGGAGATCGGCGACATCGATCAACTCGGCGTTGGATTTGGCGCGGGAAATGCCAAAGCTGGCGACGCGCAAGCCCAAGTAGACGCCGGTCTCGACGCCAAATTTCTCGGGCTCCAGCATGAGGCCGTTCAAAGCGCCCACGACCCGGCCGCGCTGCGTCGGATCGAGCACCAGATTGCGCCGCTGTTCGACCAAAGCCTTGGCCAAAGGCTTCGTGAACGGCCGCTGCGGCAGGTAGACCGAGATCGGCGCGGTCGCACCTTCATTGCCGCCGTCATCGCGCGCCACAAGTCGAAACGAGACGCGTGCCCCCGCCCACGGACTTTCTGAAAAATCGAGAGTCGAACGTCCCTCGCCGAGTCCATTTGCGCCGACAGGCAGGGCGAGCTGCATCTGAGGGGGGTCGATCAGGGGCTTGCCCGTCACAACTCGTCCTTGAATCTCCGGATCGGAAATTCGCGCCTCTAGCCCGACGACGCCGTAGTCGTCGTCGGCCCGGTAGGAGACGCCCAGGGAACCGCGCAGGTTTGCGCGCGGCTGTTCCAGGAGCTCCACGACCGGCGGCTGGTCCGGCACGGCCGCGATATGGTATGACTGGCCGGCCAGCTTCAGACGTCCGTCGCCATTGAGCTTGAACCGGACCTCATGCTCATCAGGGCGCTTCGGGCCCGTTTTGCCGTCCAACTTCGCTATGGCGCCCTCAACGCCCGGCTCGACTCCGACCTCGCCGGCGCTCCGCACCACGATCGTCGATCCGATCGGTGCGGAAATGCGTCGCTGAGCATCCGCACCGTGGGCGCTCGCCAACATGATCGGAGGCTTGCCGGTGTAGGGAGGGGGATCGATCCACGCGTCGATGCGCGCATTGGCGTCGCCGGCGCCGACGCCCGACCAGTCGAAGGCGGTGGCGAGCCGGGCCGAACGATCTCCGCCCGCGTAGATGGCGGCCACCACTGCGAGCAAGAGGGCGCCTGCGCGAAGCGCGAGCGCGTCCCGCTCGACCGCTCGTGGCGATGGCGAGGCAAGCCGGATGGATTTCAGCCGTGTCGCGAGGCGGGCCTGATGCACGCGCCAGAGCGCCATGGCGGTCGGGTCCGCCGCATTGGCCGGCGCGTCATCGAGGGCTGTCGCCACCGCATTGGGGTCGTCCGAGTCGCGGTCGATCCGCCGCAGCGCGTCCCGGCGCGAGAAACGTCCGCGCCGGATTTCGCGGGCTGCGACCGCGATGGCCACGATCGCGAAGGCCGCAATTCCGAAGGGGCGCGCGGCCGGTGGAACGAGATCCCAAAGCCCGAACCAGGAGGCGGCCAGAAAGAGGGCGACGATCCCCGCGGCGCAGGAGAGCGCACGCCAAAGCGCCTCCCACGCCAGGATGGCCCTGGCCGCGGCGACAAGTCTGGCGAGCGTTCGTTGCGTCGAAGGCACCTTGCGATCAGTTCCGCGCTGCGGGAGAGGACGGGCCTCGCTCCAGATCAGGCTACACGAAGGAGAGATCTAGAGCGATGCGCCAGCGCCTGACAGCGTTTACGCCAACCATGCCGGAATTGTGTCGAGGCCGATGAGTTCGTCATAGGTCAGGCGCGGGCGCACGACGGCGGCATCGGACCCGTTCACCAGAACTTCGGGGACAAGGAGCCGAGAATTATAGGTGCAGGCCTGGACCGCGCCGTAAGCGCCTGCCGACATGACGGCCAACAGGTCGCCCGGCTGAACGGCCGGCAATTCGCGATCAAGCGCCAAATAGTCGCCCGTCTCGCAGACCGGCCCGACGACATCGACCCGCTCTAACGCAGCCCCATCTCTTTGGCGGACCGGCAGAATCTCGTGGTGCGCCTCATAGAGGGTGGGGCGAATCAAATCGTTCATGGCCGCATCGACCACCACGAAGCTGCGGTTTTCGCCGCGCTTCACGTAGATCACGCGCGTGACGAGGATGCCCGCGTTGCCGACGATCAGGCGGCCCGGTTCGAAGATGAACTTGCAGCCAAGCTGCCCGACCGTCCGCCGGACGACGTCGGCGTAGCGGTCAGGATGGTAGGAGTCCGGGTCGTCGCCGGCGCGATAGGGAATGCCGAGGCCGCCGCCTAGGTCGACATGCTCGATCGCATGACCGTCCGCGCGCAGGTCAACGACGAGATCAGCCAGAAGCAGGAAGGCGTTCTCGAAGGGCGCCAGGTCGGTGATCTGCGAACCGATATGCATGTCGACGCCGGAGACGCGGATGCCGGGCAGGCCTGCCGCCTGTGTATAAATTTCCCGGGCGCGAGCGATCGGCACGCCGAACTTGTTTTCAGACTTGCCTGTGGAAATTTTGGCGTGGGTCTTGGCGTCGATATCGGGGTTCACGCGCAACGCGATATCCGCCGTCGCGCCAAGTTGCGACGCGACCTCCGAAATGCACAGCAACTCGGGTTCGGATTCGACATTGAAGCAGAAAATTCCGGTGCGCAGGGCGAAGGCAATCTCTTCCCGTGTCTTTCCGACACCGGAAAAGGTGATGCGTCCGGCCGGCACTCCGGCGGCCAGCGCGCGGCGCAACTCGCCTTCGGAAACGATATCCACGCCGGCGCCGCAGCGTGCGAGCGTGCGAATGACGGCCTGGTTCGAGTTGGCCTTCATTGCATAGCAGACCGTGGCGTCGAGCCCTGCGAAAGCTTCGAGGAAGACCCGGTAGTGCCGTTCGATCGTGGCGGTCGAATAGCAGTAGAAGGGCGTTCCCACGCGTTCCGCCAGACCGGCGACGTCGACGTCCTCAGCGAACAGCGCGCCGTCGCGATAGTCGAAATGGCGCATGGATCAGAGCAGCGGATCGAGAACGAACGGCGAGGGCCGCTTCGGCGGGTTGACGGTCCTGGCTTCGGGTTCGTCGGTCTTGTTCGATGTGTTGCGGAACAGGCCTGCAGGCGCGCCAGGCGGTGTGGTCGGCGCAGGCTGCTGCGCTGCCTTCGGCTCTGGCGGCGCGCCGGGCGGCGGCTCGAGAGGTCCGCGCCGCCCGCATGCGCTCAAGGCAAGCGCCGCGACGATGCAGACGAAAATGCTGATGCGCGAGGACACGGGATCATTCCGGATGACAATGGCTTGGCGTAACACAGGTGGCGGCGCCGAGCCAACACGCCGGGCTCAGGCCGTTTGCTCGGCGCGCAGGCGAGCAAGCCACCCTTCGGCCTGCGCCTTGACG
>CAMFKC010000411.1 GCA_945956975.1 uncultured Methylocystaceae bacterium
GTGCGCTCGACGCCGCTGCTGCTGCTGGCCATCGCCGGCGCGCTCGCCGGTTTCGTCGGCATGGGCTCGAATCGCACGACCGCCGAACAGGCGCGCGTCGAACTGGCGGCGTGTCGCGCCGAGCGGGATGCGCTGATCGACGGGCTTGCGCCGCGCATCTTTCACTAGGCCGCCATGTCATCCCGGACGGCCGAAGGCCGATCCGGGATCTAGCAACAGATTCGAGGTTCTGGGTCCCGGCTCTCCGCTTCGCTTTCTGACGAAGTCGCCAAAAGGCGACTTCTGTCTGGCCGGGATGGCCAACCGAACTGCTAATCCGCGAACTCCGTCCGCAACTGCCGCTTCAAGAGCTTGCCAGCCGTATTCCGCGGCAGGTTCTGCACGTAGATCACCTTCTTCGGCACCTTGAAGGGCGCCAGAATCTCGCGGGCATGCGCGATCAGGCCCGCCTCGTCCTCGGCGTGACCCGGCTTCAGCACCACGATGGCCGTGACCGCCTCGATCCACTTGGGATCGGGCAGGCCGACGACGGCGACTTCCGACACGGAGGGGTGCTTGAACAGGGCTTCCTCGACCTCGCGGCCGGCCACCACCACGCCGCCAGACTTGATGATGTCCTTCACGCGGTCGACGACGAAGAGATAACCCTCCTCGTCGAAATAGCCGACATCGCCGGAATGGAACCAGCCGCCAGCGAAGGCCTCCGCCGTCTCGTCGGGCTTGTTGTAATATTCCTCGAGCAGCTGCGGCGAGCGGTGCACGATCTCGCCGTGCACGCCGGGCGGGCAATCGTTCATGTCCTCGTCCACGACGCGTGTCTGCACGGTGATGATCGGCCGGCCGGCGGAGGCCGGACGGTCGTCGTGTTCTTCAGGTTTCAGGATGGTCGCGAGCGGCGCGATCTCGGTCTGCCCGTAGCAATTGTAGAAGCGCACGCCCGGCAGCTTTTCACGCAGTTCCTGCAGCACCGGCACGGGCATGATGGAAGCGCCGTAGTAGATGTTCTTGAGCGTGCGCAGGTCGCGCTTCAGGAAATCCGGGTGCCGCAGCAGGCTGATCCACACCGTCGGCGGCGCGAAGAACGAGGTGATCTTCAGCCTCTCGATGAGTTCGAGCACGACGTCGGGCGCAGGGCTCTCGATGAGATGCGTCACCGCGCCCACCATCATCTGCGGCATGGTGAAGGCGTGCATCTGCGCGGTGTGGTAGAGCGGCAGCGCGGCGAGCGCGACGTCGTTGACGGAGAATTCCATCTCGATCGCGCAGGCGAGATATTCCGCGACATAGGCGCGATGCGACATGACGGCGGCCTTGGGCGCCGCCGTCGTGCCCGAGGTGTAGCAGAATTGCGCGGGGTCGCTGTCGATGCAGTCGGCATCGTCGATGCGGGGCGCGTTCTTGTCGAGCGCTGTCGAGAGAATGTCGCCCTCGCCGCCGCGGATGAGGCCGTAATGCTCCACCTTCGCGGTCTTGCGCACGGCGTCCACGGTGGGAGCGAGGTCGGGATCGGAAAACAGCGCCTTCGCCCCGGATTGCTCCAGAATGTAGGAGAGCTCGCCCGCCGTCAGCGCATAATTGATCGGCACGTGCACCAAGCCGATGCGCACGCATCCGAGCCACAGCATGAGATAGGCGTCGGAATTCTTGGCGTAGGCGCCGACGCGGTCGCCCTTCTTCAGCCCCATGCCGGCGAGGCGATGCGCCACACGGCCGGCGGCGGCGTCGATCTCGGCAAAGGACCACGCGCGGCCGGCGAAGGTCAGCGCCGTGCGGCCGCGATATTTCATCGCCGAGCGGCGCAGGCCGTCGGGGATCGTGCTGCGGTGGAGGGCGGGCGCATGGGCGGACATTCGGTTTTCTCCCCTTCGGTCGGTCGGCCGGTCTCCGGCTCTTCGGTGCGGATTTGTAACGGCTAAGCCGTCCATGGCAAATGGGAAAGAAAGGGAGGCCCGGACACATGCAGACAGGCGAATACCGCTACATCGCGCAGGAGAAGGTGATCTTCGGGCGGCCCGCCGCCGAGGTCGTCGCGCAGCAGGCCGCCGCACGCGGCGCGTCGAAGGTCTTCGTCGTCTCGGGCCGGTCGCTCAGCCGCAAGACCGATGTCGTCTCCACCATCTCGAAGGCGCTCGGCGACCGCTTCTCCGGCCTGTTCGACGATTGCGAGGAGCATACGCCGCGCGAGAGCGTGATCGCGCTCACCCGCCGCCTGCGCGAGACCGGCGCCGACCTGGTCGTCACCATCGGCGGCGGGACGCCGATCGACACGGTGAAGGTCGCCCTGCTCTGCCTGGAGGTCGGCGCAGCGACGGAGAAGGACCTCGACAATTGGCATGTGCGCGTGAATGCCGACGGCTCGCGCTTCGTGCCGGCCGTGCCCATGGGCAAGGTGCGCCAGATCGCCGTGCCGACGACCCTGTCCGGCGCCGAGTTCAGCGATCTCGGCGGCTGCACGGATCGGGCGGCCGGCGTGAAGCAGGGTTTTACCGCGCCCGGCGTCTGCCCGGTCGTCGTCGTGCTCGATCCCGCCTTGACGGTTCATACGCCCGATCAACTCTGGCTCTCGACCGGCGTGCGCGCAGTCGATCATGCGGTGGAGGCCGTCTGCTCGATTAATGCACAGCCGCTGACCGACGCCTGCGGGCTGGAGGCGCTACGCCGCTTCGCCAAGGCCCTGCCAGTCACCCGCAGCAATCCCGCTGACATGGACGCGCGGCTCGACTGCCAACTCGGCGTCTGGCTGGCCGCCGGCTCGATCAACCGCGTGGACTATGGCGCGAGCCACGGCATGGGCCATGTGCTCGGCGGCGCCTATGGCACGCCGCACGGCATCACCTCCTGCATTCTTCTGCCGGGCGTGCTCGCCTTCAATCGCGAGGCGACGGCGGCGCAGCAGAAGCGGATCGCGGAGGCGCTCGGCGCGAGCGACGCGTCGGAGGGCGTGCGCAATCTCATCGCTTCGCTCGGCCTCCCGACGCGCCTGCGCGACGTTCTGCCGGACAAGAGCCGCTTCGTCGAACTCGCGCAGAAATCGCTCGCCAACCAGTGGGTGCGCACCAACCCCGTGCGGATCGATACGGTCGAGCAGGCGCAGAAGGTTCTCGAAGCCTGCTGGTAATCAGCGCGCGACGAGGGCGCGCAGGCGGATCGGTTCGACGGGCTTGCGCAGGATGACGAGGCCGAGCTCGGCGGCGTGCGCGTCCAGCGCCTCATCGACCTCGCCGGTGATCAAGGCGCAGGACGCGCGCGCGCCGAAGCGGGCGCGGATCTGCTCGGCAATGTCGAGGCCCGTTTCGGCGCCGGCGAGGCGATAGTCGATCAGCACATGCCAGCGCGACGCTGGATCGCTGCGCGCGAGAATGTCCAGCGCGCACTCTCCGGTATCGCAGAAGCGCGCATCGACGCCCCAGCGCGCCAGCAGTTTGTGCATGGCGTCGCGGACGCGGGGGTCGTCGTCGACGACCAGCACGCTGCGTGCGCCCAGCGCCGGGGACGGCGGCGCGAGTT
>CAMFKC010000412.1 GCA_945956975.1 uncultured Methylocystaceae bacterium
ATCTCGATGCGCCAGTTGGTGGCGAGCGTGGTGAAGGTCATGTAGGCGACGATCATCGCCAATGTGACGAGCGCATAGCGCCAGTCGTACTGCACGAAGAACACGCCGAGGATCAAAGTGAATTCGAGCAGCGTGGGCACGCCGGTAAGCGTGATCATGCGCACCATCGTCTCGATGGCGGTGCGTCCGCGCTCCAGAACCCGCGTCAGGGCGCCCGTCTTGCGTTCGAGGTGATAGCGCAGCGACAGTTCATGCATATGCACGAATACGTCGTTCGCCAGACGCCGCACGGCGTTCATCGCGACGGCGGCGAACAAGGCGTCGCGCGCCTGGGTGAACCCCGCCATGGCGGCGCGCAGGAGGCCGTAGACGATGGTGAGCGCGATCGGGCCGGCGAGCGCCGCCGGCAGGTCCTCGACATGGGCGCTGCCGCTGTTCAGCGAATCCGTCGCCCATTTGAAGGAATAGGGCACGGCGATCGTCACGAGTTTCGCGACGATCAGCGCGGCGAAGGCGAGGAATATCCGCAGCTTGAGATCGAAGCGGTCGCGCGGCCAGATGTAGGGCCACAGTCTGCGCCCGGTGGAAAGCAGGGTCGGACTGGACTCGGGCGGACTGGAAGGCGCGGGCGGCGCGGAAAAATGTTTCATGAGCAAACCGGCTGAATTTGCCCTGATATAAGCGTTCGTCGCCCGAAATGACACCAGCCCGCCGGCATATGCGGCGCCCGCAAAGCGCAGAAGAATTGACTGTGGCGCGCTTGTGGGGAACAAGGGCGCGCTTCGCGCGGCGGTGGCCGCCGGCTTCGAGGATCACGATGCACAAAGTTCTTTTTGCGGCGCTGACGCTGGTTGCGCTTGCTGCGCCCGCGTTGGCGGCCGAGCCTTACGGCGTCTGGCGCCGGCCGGAGGACGGCACGACCTTCACCTTCTTCCGCTGCGGCGCAGGACTTTGCGTGAAGGTGAAAGGCGTGACCGATCCCGCCGACCGGAAATACATCGGCGCCATGGTGTTTTCCGGCGCCAACAAGATCGGCCCCAACGCATGGGAGGGCCGCGTGAAAAATCTGGAAGACGGTCAGACCTATATGGGCAAGATCACTTTGACCAGCGCCAGTTCGCTGACGCTGGACGGCTGCGTTCTCGGCGGCGCGATCTGCAAGGGCGAAACGTGGACGCGGGAGCGCTGAATTGGCCGCGGCGCGCGAACGCGCCACGCAGACCTCGCTCGATGGGGCGATGGAGCGAAACGTGCTGAACATCTGCGTCTACTGCGGCTCGGCGAATGGTAGCGAACCGCAATTCGTGGCAGCGGCGGAAGAGCTCGGCCGCCGCATCGGCGCCGGCGGTCACGGGCTCGTCTATGGCGGTGGCGACAACGGCCTGATGGGCAAGGTCGCGCGCGCGACGCTCTCGGCCGGCGGACGCGTCGTCGGGATCATTCCGGACTTTCTCAAAAACCGCGAGCACATGCTGCAAGAGGCGCAGGAGCTGGTGGTCGTGCCGGACATGCACACCCGCAAGCGCATGATGTTCGAACGCGCCGACGCCTTCGTCGCCCTGCCTGGCGGGGTCGGTACGCTGGAGGAACTGGTCGAGCAACTGACCTGGGTTCAGCTCGGGCGCCACACCAAGCCGGTCGTCATTGCCGACATCGGCGGGTTCTGGCGGCCGCTGCTCGCGCTTTTCGCACATATGCGCGCCAGCGGCTTCATCCGGCAGGAATTCGAACTGCGCTATCTCGTGGCCGAACGGATCGAGGACGTGCTGCCGATGATCGAAACAGCGATCGCGCGGCAGCAACGCGCGGGGACGCGGATCGAAACGATCGACCCGCGTCTTTAGCCGTCGCGCCGCGCGTCAGTGCTCGACGATGTGGCCGTCGCGATGGATATCGATCCTGGCGCGCCCGCCTTCAGGCGTTTTCGCCTGCGCCACGAAGTGTTTCTTGTGCGCCTCGACCGCACCGAGCAGCACATAGCCCGCGCCCACGGCGATCTCCCGCGCGTGATCGGCCGAGTAACCGTCCTTCGCGCCAAGCTTCAGCACGATCCTGCCATCGGCGTGCACGTCGATGTCGATCACGCCGCCCTGCGCGCCCGTCACCGCGCCCACGTAATGCTTCTTGTGCGGTTCCAGCGCACGCACGATCGAGAGGCCCGCACGCGCGACCAGCGCTTTCGCATCGGCCTCGGCGAAATCCATCCTGCCGGCGTCGCCGCGATGTTCGACGATGTGGCCGTCGCGGTGAACATCGATCTCCATCTCGACGCCATCCGAGCTGCGCGCCCTGGCGACATAATGCTTCTTGTGCGGCTCGAGGGCCGTGAGCAAGACGTAGCCGGATTGAAGAGCGATTTTCTTCGCCGCCGACGCCTGAAAATCGGATTCGTGACGATGATCTGGCCGCACGATGCGCCCATCGCGATGCACATCGATCTGAACGGTCGAGGCGCCGTCTTCCACGTCGACGATAAAGTGCTTCTTGTGTGCGCGTGGCGCGCCGACCACCTTGTATCCAGCCTGCCGCGCAATCTTTCGCGCCTCGGCGGAATCAAATTCGTTCGAAACCATATGAGCCATTGTGCTTCCTCATCTCGTGACCTAGCACCCACCAGCCAGCACGAGATAGGAAGCAAATGCGGCTTTGCAATGTCACACCGCTCCCGCCGCCATCAACTTGTAGTTGATGGAGTCGACCAGCGCCTGGAAGGACGCGTCGATCACGTTGGCGGAAACGCCCACCGTCGACCAGCGCTCGCCGTCCTTGTCCGCGCATTCGATCAGCACGCGGGTGACGGCATCGGTGCCGCCCTGGAAGACGCGCACGCGATAGTCGACGAGTTCGACATCGCCGATGAATTTCTGGAAGCGGCCGAGATCCTTGCGCAGCGCCACATCCAGCGCGTTGACGGGGCCGTTGCCCTCCGCCGCCGAGATCAGCAGTTCGCCATCCACGCGCACTTTCACGATGGCCTCGGACGCCGTGACCATGTCGCCCTTCGCGTTGAAGCGGCGCTCGACGTTGACGCTGTAGCGCTCGACCTCGAAATAATCGGGCAATTGCCCGAGCACGCGCTTGGCGAGCAGGAGGAAGGACGCGTCGGCGCCCTCGTAGGCATAGCCCTGCGCCTCCTTCTCCTTCACCTCGTCGAGCAGGCGCGACAGGCGCGGATCGTTCTTGTCCAGCGTGACGCCGAGGCGTTCGAGCTCCGACAGGATGTTCGACTTGCCGGCCTGGTCGGAGACGAGAACCTTGCGCTTGTTGCCGACGAGATCGGGCAGCACATGTTCGTAGGTGCGCGGGTCCTTCAGCACGGCGGAGGCGTGGATGCCGGCCTTGGTGGCGAAGGCGCTGGCGCCGACGTAGGGAGCATGCCGGTTCGGCGCGCGGTTCATCAGCTCGTCGAAGGTGTGGCTGACCTTGGTGAGGTTCGCGAGCCTTTCCGGCGTCACGCCTGTCTCTTATACACATCTGACGCTGCCGACGATATGCAGTGTGTTGAT
>CAMFKC010000413.1 GCA_945956975.1 uncultured Methylocystaceae bacterium
GGTCTACACCATGCTGGCCCATGCGAGCGGGCGCTTCGAGTAAGCGCCCCGCTCCCGGCAAACAGAAAGGCCGCCCCTCGGGGCGGCCTTTTGCGTTTCGAGGCCCTGTCATTGGTTGCATGCATGCCGGCCGTGGCGCCTCAGGCGGCGGCGCACAGCCGAATTTCACCGCCCTGCACGAAGAACGCCTTGTCGAACAGGTCGCGATCGACAGGGTTCGGCAGACGAAGATCGCTGAGATCAGGGAACGGCTTTTTCGCAGGATCGTAGCGGCGGTCGATCTGCGAGAGCCCGAGCGAACGTCCTGAGGCTGCGTAATTGCTGGCCGAGCTCCGGTTTTTCGCGCCGCTGATCGAGCAATTGAAGATAGTCGACAACGGCCAGAGAGCCGGGCGGAGCCAGGGCTAGCGCCGATTCGATGTGATCTGCAGCGATCAGGTCCGAGTCGTCGAAGCCCAGACGGTCAGGCGCTGGAGAGGCGACGCCGAGCAGCCGCAACCGACGCTCGAAATCGGCCAGGGTGTATTCCAGCGAAAAGAAGAAGCTGCTGCGACCAGACCGGCAGGCCTCGATGGCCAGGAGAATGCCCGCGACCGTCTTTCCCTGACCGGGACGGGCTGCGAGGAGCGCCACATCCCCGGGCTCGAGAGAGGCGAGCAATGCGCCGGCCATGCCACCAGAATTGCGTGCGGCGAGGAGGCTCCAGTTGCGATAGCCCTCCGCAGCGGCAATGCGGTCGAGCGCCTGATGCAGGGGGATCTGCTCCTTGCGGTGAAGCGCCTTGGCCCTGCGTTTGAGATGATGAAGCGATACGGATGGCGCCATGCGAGACCTCCTATTGCGGGCCGGCAGCGCAATCCCTTCTCATGCATGCGCCCGAACAGTCGGTCGGATCATCACAACTCTGTCCGGCGGACTTCCCCGATGGAGGGGGGAGGCTCGAGCAAAGCCTTGGTTGGCATCGTAGCCGATTCGCCGCTGGCCGACATCCGGCACAGGCACGAAAAGCCGTGCCCGCGCATCTGCCAAGGTCTGCCGAATCGCGCCCTCAGCGCGCCCAGCGCACGATCTCGATCAGCACCTGCGAGAGGGCGGCGTTCAGTACCTGGGTCGCGCCTGCGCCATCGATCGCGCCGGCCGGGATGCGGGCGGTGAACAGCTTCGCGCGCTGGATCTTGCCGCTGGCATCGCCGACGATCTTGGCGGTGATCTCGACCACCGCAGCGCCCGATGCCGCGTCGATGTTGAAGCTGCGGATATCGGTGAGCAGCTGCGCGGTCGGCGTCACGCGCTGGTCGGGCGATGCGACCGAGGCGATGCGTCCGGCATTCTCGAAGGTCTGGATCAGGCGGGTCTGCACCAGCGCCGGGACGGTATCGGCCCATTGGGCGCCGCCGACGAAGGAGAGCGCGCCGCTCGAATCCTTGACGATCACCCGGTCGGAGTCGAAGGCCTGAACGGTCGTGGGGCGGGCGACGGCGAGCGTGGCGCCCGAACCGCCGACCCGGCCGAAGCCGCTCGGAGCCGTGAGGTCGAAGGTCGTCGGCGCAGCCCCTCCCCCGCAGCCCGCGAGCAGCAGCGACGCTGCCAGCGCGAGCCCGGACACTGCGGCACGGCCGGCGCGCGAAGGCTTGTTCCGGGCCTTGTCGATCATGCTAGCGGGCTCCGTTGTATTGGGGCAGCGGCGGCTTGCCGCCGAAGATGAGCTGTTGCGGGTTGCGCTCCAGGCTGCGCAGCGTCCGGTTGATCTCCGTCAGCACACGCTTGGCGTCCGAGACGGCGGAATCCACGTTGCGCAGGCCGCCGCCGGTGAAGCGGTTGATGCCGACAGTGATCTCCGCGGTGCGCTTGTCGAGATTGTCGGCGAGCACGCGGACCGACTTGGCCGCGTCGGAAATCTCGTTCAGGGCGCTGCGCCCGTCCGGGCCGGAGGCGGTGTTCAGGAAGGACTGGACGCTCTTCAACACACCCTCGACCTGATCGGCGGCGCGATTGATCTTGTCCGTGATCGAGGCGACGTTGCTCACTGCTCGCTGCGTGTCGGCGCTGGAATTGCCGAGGGCGGCGGTGAACTTGTCGACGTTGTCGACGATGTCGGTGATCTTGCGGCGATCCACCGACTTGACCACCTCGGTCAGCTCCTCGCTGAGCGTCTGCAGCTTCTGCGACAAGGGCTGGATGGTCTCGGCGACGCTGCCGAAGCTCGCCATCAGCTTGTCGATCCCGTCGGAGTTCTTGCCGAGGGCCTCGGAGAACTTCTCGACGTTGCGGACGGTGTTGTTGATCGGGCCGGCGTTCTGCTTGATGAGCCCGTCAAGCGAGCCGAGCATGCCGTCGGCCTTCTGGGCGACGTTCCGCACCGTCTCCAGGATGTCCTGCAACTCCGAGCGCTCGGCGATGATGGTCGGCATCGGCTCGCCCGGCTTGGCCTTCAGCGCCGGCGCCTCGGGATCGCCGCCGATGAGTTGCAGGGCGACCACGCCGGCCAGCCCCTGGGCCTCGATGCGCGCGCGGGTATCGACGCGCACCGGCGTCGTCGCATTCACCGAGATGACGGCATAGATGCGGCGCGGATCGTCGGGCTGGAGCTCGATCGTCGACACCTCGCCGACGCGCAGCCCGTTGAAGAGCACGCTGGAGCCGCGGCCCAGACCCGTCACCGAGCCGGTGAAGATGACGCGGACATTCTCCTTGCGGCCGGCGCCGCCGGCATTGAACCAGTAGACGAAGCCGAAGGCCGCCGCGAGGACCGCGAGGGTGAAGAGGCCGACGAGAGCGTAGTTCGCGCGCGATTCCATGGGCTAGCCGTTCTGCTCCCGTTTCCCGGACGGTTTCCGGGCCGTCGCTCGCTCACCACCGAAATAGGCCTTCAGCCAGGGATGGTCGGACTTCAGCATGGTGTCCAGCGGTCCGACCGCAATGACCTTCTTGTCCGCCAGGGCGGCGATTCGGTCGCAGGCATCATAAAGGCTGTCGAGATCGTGGGTCACCATGAACACGGTCAGCCCGAGCGTCTGCTTCAGGGTCATGATGAGGTCGTCGAACTCGGCCGCGCCGATCGGGTCGAGGCCGGAGGTCGGCTCGTCGAGGAAGACGATCTCCGGATCGAGCGCGAGCGCGCGCGCCAGCGCGGCCCGCTTGATCATGCCGCCCGACAGTTCGGAGGGCACCTTGTCGGCCGCGTCCGGCGGCAGGCCGACGAGGTCGAGCTTCACCATGGCCAGCTCGTCGAGCAGGTCCGGCGAGAGCTTGAGATATTCCCGCATCGGCACCTGGATGTTCTGCTTCACGGTCAGCGCCGAGAACAGCGCGCCCTGCTGGAACATGACCCCGAAGCGCCGCTCGAGCACGCGCCGCTGCGGACCCGAGAGCTTGTCGACATTCTCGCCGAAGACCTCGATGGTGCCGCGCTGGTGGCGCACGAGGCCGAGGATCGTGCGGGTGAGCACCGACTTGCCCTGCCCCGAGCCGCCGACGAAGCCGAGGATTTCGCCGCGCATCACGT
>CAMFKC010000414.1 GCA_945956975.1 uncultured Methylocystaceae bacterium
GGCGGCGGATGTCGTGCTCTACGACGATCTCGTTTCGGCGGGCGTGCTGGACTTCGCGCGGCGCGAGGCCGAGAAATTGGACGTCGGCAAGCGCGGCTACAGGCCCTCGCCCGGCCAGCCGACGATCAGCGCCAAGCTGGTCCAACTGGCCGCTGCAGGCAAGCTGGTGGTTCGGCTGAAGGGCGGGGACCCAACGATCTTCGGACGCGCGACCGAGGAGATCGAGGCGGTCACGGCGGCAGGTCTCGATCTCGAAATTATCCCGGGCGTTACCGCGGCCTCGGGCGCTGCGGCCGCTCTGCGCGCCTCGCTCACGGAACGCGATTTGGCGCGGCGGGTGCAGTTCGTGACAGCACATAGCCGCGATGGCGTCCTTCCCGAGGACATCGACTGGTCTGCGCTGGCGGATAAAGGCGCCACGACCGTCGTCTACATGGGCGTTCGCACCATGGCCGCATTTTTCGCCAAGGCCGTGGCGGCAGGGCTCCCTCCCGAGACCCCCGCCATCGTCGTTGATCGCGCGACCTGGCCAGACGAGCGTCTTTTACCGGCCACCGTAGGCACGATCGCCGCCGAAACAGAAAGGGCCCGGCTGGCGGGCCCTAGTCTGATCATTTACGGCGCCGCGCTTGCTGGCGCAGCAACCTAAACACCTGTGGCCTGACCGCTATTCCGCCGCAGTGTCGCGACGACCGGATCGATGAGACGCATGTCCGCCCTTGCGGCCGGCCTCGGACGCGAGCTGGGGATTGCGCGCGAAGCTGCGCTTGTTGGGATCGACTTGCGTCCCGCCCTTGCGTCCGGCTGCCGCCGCCAGATCGGGATTCTTGGAAAAGCTGCGCTTGTCGCTGGGAACGCTTTCCCCGCCCTTGCGCGCGATCGCGCGTTGCTTCTCGGGATCCATCGAAGCGAATCCACGCGTTGATTTGGGTTTGGTCTCGTCCACTGAACTACCCTCTCGATTTTGGCGCCGACCTCCCACGAGCCAAAGTGGCCTCTGGATTAGGGTCGACCTCCGGCTTAACGAGCCTGAGCCCGATTGGTTCCCGTCGCCCGCCGAGGCGCTGGTAGGGAACGCAGGGACCAAGTGATCGCGGTTTGGCGGGCGACACAAGATTTTTCTGCCCGCCAAGGGATTTCTGATGTGATTTCAGCGGATAGACGTGCGTTTAGCCAATTTTGAGCTCCGAATCTGCAATTTCGCAGTCAAAAACGCTCAATTCCTGGCGCGCATGCACTCCTGAGCCACGCGGGACACGATTGCTTTCTCGCCGTCGTCGAGGATGCCGCCGCGCAACCGATCCCAGAGGTTGAGCCGCTTGAGCGTCTGCGCGGTGCAGCCGCAGCCCTTTCGACAGGCGTCGGCCGTGGCGCCCGCCGACACGCATTGCGCCTCGCAGGAGTCGCGGAATGGCCGCTCGTCCGCGGGGCTGGCGGGGCCGGTCGCCCAGACGGCGACCGTCAGCAGCGCGAAGAAAACCGGCTGATGGATGAGATAGACGGCCAGCGAGTGCCGGCCGCCGAAGGCGAGCACCCGCGCAGGAAGGCTCGTCCCGGCGATCCGCCGCAATGCGTCGAACCCGCCGCGCGGCCCGACGGCCAGACCGCAGCCCAGGCCCATGAGCAAGGCGCCGGCCCAGGGCAGCAGGGGCCGGAAGTCGTTGGAAGTGGGGATGCGGACGCCGAGCCCGGTCCAAACCAGCGCCGGCGCATCGAAGGCGGGCAGGCTGACGAAGAAGGGCAGGGCGAACAGGCCCGCCCCGGCGGCCAGGGCCGCCGGCCATGGCAAGAAGACGAAGGGCAGGGCGATCAGGCTTGCCGCGGCAATGCAATGCAGGATGCCGAAGAAGATGACGGCCTGCGGAAAAAGAAACCAGCTGGCCAGCGTGACCAGGCAGGCGGCGCCCACGATCAGAGCCAGCCTGCGCCAATAGCCGAACCAGTCGAACGGATCTCGCTTGGCCAGCGCCAGGCTCACGCCGGCGATGAACAGGAAGGAGCACGCGATGACATGGCTGAACAGCCGCATTTCCGGACTGAACGGCGTGCGCGCATCGATGTACTGGAAGTCGGCGAGATCCCAGGTGAAGTGGTAGGCGAACATGGCGACAAGCGCCAAGCCGCGCGCGATGTCCAGCGCGGCGATGCGGCCGCGCGGAACGTCAGATCCCTGCACAGGCGCAAGCATTCAGCGCGGCGCCTTGTCCGAGAACAGACTGAAATTCATGTCCGGCGCGCTTGTGTTGTGGCGCGAGGGCACGCGCCGGCCGGCCCAGAATTCCGTGACCTCCGCCTGTTTGAAATCCATGATCGATCCTTCGCTCCAGGCGTCGGCACCCTTGGGCAGCCACGCCGCGCGGGCGACATCGGAATTCGTCTCGGTGGCGAACATCGACCGCATTGTTGCGAAGGGCAGGTTGGCGGGCATGGCGCCGTCGAAGGCGACGTCGAGCGAAATATGATCCTGGTCCAGCGCCTGCAGCGTCATCCTGCCCGAGCCGCCACGCCGGAAATCCAGCGTGAATGTCTTGCTCGCCGGGTCGAACGCGATCGAGGCGAGGTCGACGATCGGACGCTCCTGAACTTCGACTGGCCCGATGAGGAAGGACGAGCCGTAGGCCGTCCACCGCATGTCCGCGAAAGGCAGCGGACGGATGCGCCAGTAGCCGTCGGGCGGATAGAAGACCATGACCTCCTCGGCCCGCTCGCGATGGCGGACCCAGACCTGCACCGCGTGCAGCCCCTCGAACGTCTTCGCCCCGATCCGCAGCGGCGTGTGCGCCGGTCGCCAGAAATTCGGCAGCCTGTATCCGACGATCTGCAGCGCGGGCGTCTCGAACAAGGTCACGCGCTCGCCATCCTCGCCGAAATACTTGCTGGTGAAGAAGGAGCAACTGGAAAAGTCCGGCGCGTAGCGGTCGACGCCAATCGACCCGATGTAGACCGGGTGGATCGCCTGCACGCGAAAGCTGCGGACCGCCGGCGAAACGAAGTCGATCTGGATATTGTCCTTCTCGGCGCAGATGTCCGGCGTCGACAGATTGCGCGCTTCCACCGCCAGGTTCGGTTTTTCCTGGGCGGCTGCGCGCGACCAGCAGGCCGGAAGCGTCAGGCAGGCGAAAGCGAGGACGACTGCGGAGACGAGACGGTGCATCGGGTCTTTCGATCTGGCGCGAAGCGCGACGGGCGCGCACAATAGGCGCGCGGCGCGTCAGTGGAAAGGCGGACCCGCGCCCCATTGCCGCCGCCGCCGCCAGCGGGTTAATGTCCCCCCGCGTTCGCCCGAATCTTCCGGCGGTTCTGCGACACGCGGGCGTAGTTCAGTGGTAGAACGACAGCTTCCCAAGCTGTATGTCGTGGGTTCGATTCCCATCGCCCGCTCCAGGATTTTCGGGACAGCATGGCAGCAAAATTTGGAACCAGTGGCTTGCGCGGATTGGCGGAGGAGCTGCTGGGGCCGGTGGCGGTTGCGCACACCCGCGCCTTCATCCAGCAC
>CAMFKC010000415.1 GCA_945956975.1 uncultured Methylocystaceae bacterium
GCCGACCGAGCGCACGCGGCGGTTGCCGAGATGGTCGATGTCGTCGATCTCGCCGCGGCCGTCGCGCAGATCGACCAGGGCGCGCACGACGGCGATGATGTCGTCCTTGCGCAGCGTCCGCATCGTGTCCGGCGCATCGAGGTCGAGGCGCATGTTCATCTTCACGCGGCCCACGGCCGAAAGATCGTAGCGCTCGGAATCGAAGAACAGCGAATGGAACATCGCTTCCGCGGTTTCGATCGTCGGCGGCTCGCCCGGACGCATGACGCGATAGATGTCGAACAGCGCCTCTTCGCGCGAGGAGTTCTTGTCGACGGCCAGCGTGTTGCGGATGTAGGGGCCGATGTTGATGTGGTCGATGTCGAGGATCGGCAGTTCGTCGAACCCGAGCTCGAGCAGCGTCGGCAGCGACTTGGCCGTGATCTCGTCGCCGGCTTCCGCGAAGATTTCGCCGGTGTTGGGATCGTAGAGGTCCTCGGCCAGATATTGGCCGTAGAGGTCCTCGTCGGTCACGCGCAGCGCCTTCACGCCCTTCTCGGCGAGCTGGCGCGCGGCGCGCGCGGTCAGCTTCTTGCCCTGCTCGATGACGACTTCGCCCGAGTCGGCGTCGATGTAGTCGACGGCCGCCTTCACGCCCTTCAGGCGCTCGGCGTCGAACGGCATGCGCCAGTTCTCGCCCGTGCGGGTGTAAGGAATCGTCTTGTAGAACGTGCGCAGGATCTCTTCGCCGTCCATGCCGAGAGCGAACAGGAGCGACGTCGCCGGAATCTTGCGGCGGCGGTCGATGCGCGCGTAGACGATGTCCTTGGCGTCGAACTCGATGTCGAGCCAGGAGCCGCGGTAGGGAATGATTCGGCCGGCGAACAGGAGCTTGCCCGATGAATGGCTCTTGCCCTTGTCGTGGTCGAAGAACACGCCCGGCGAACGATGCATCTGCGAGACGATCACGCGCTCGGTGCCGTTCACAACGAACGTGCCGTTGGACGTCATGAAGGGCATGTCGCCCATGTAGACGTCCTGCTCCTTGATGTCCTTGACCGACTTCGCGCCGGTGTCCGGATCGATATCGAACACGATCAGGCGCAGCGTCACCTTGAGCGGCGCGGCGAAGGTCATGCCGCGCTGGCGGCACTCGTCGACGTCGTACTTCGGCGCCTCGAATTCATACTTCACGAATTCGAGCAGCGAAGCGCCCGAGAAATCGGAAATCGGGAAAACGGATTTGAAGACCGACTGCAGCCCTTCGTCGGGACGACCGCCCTTCGGTTCGTCGACCAGCAGGAACTGATCGTAGGAGGCCTTCTGCACCTCGATCAGGTTGGGCATCTCCGCGACTTCGCGGATGTGCCCGAAGAATTTACGAACACGCTTCCGGCCGGTGAACGTCTGCGCCATGTCGCTCCTCGCACCTCTTGTCCTGGCGGGCCACAGCTCGACGCCGGGCCTCTCGCCTCCCCGTTCCACTTCCGAACGGGCGGGAGCCGAATGCTCCGTCGCGCCTCCCGGCCAGATGGCCCGAGGCGGAATGGGGGATGAGATCCCCAAAACGCATAAAAGGGCCCCGGGGCGGACCCCGGGACCGTGTCAACGCATCACGCCGCCAGAGCGGCGCGCACGATTACTTGAGCTCGACCTTGGCGCCAGCCTTCTCGAGCTGAGCCTTGATCTTCTCGGCGTCTTCCTTCGTGGCGCCTTCCTTGACCGGCTTCGGAGCGCCCTCGACCAGGTCCTTGGCTTCCTTGAGGCCGAGACCGGTGATCGCGCGCACTTCCTTGATGACTTCGATCTTCTTGTCGCCGGCGGAAGCCAGAACGACCGTGAATTCGGTCTGCTCTTCAGCAGCCGCAGCGGCGCCGCCGCCAGCGGCCGGGGCAGCCGCAACCGCAACAGCGGCGGCGGCCGAGACGCCCCACTTCTCTTCGAGGAGCTTGGCGAGTTCGGCGGCTTCCAGAACCGTCAGCGACGACAGTTCTTCGACGATCTTTTCGAGATTGGCCATTGGTTCAGTCCTTCAGATAGGTTCGATTTGCGAGATTGCAATTGCCGGCCGTCAGGCCGCGTCTCTGTTGGCATAGGCCCCGAACACGCGCGCGAGCTTGGCCGCGGGCGCCGTCGAAAGCTGCGCGAGCTTGGTCGCGGGAGCCTGGATGAGGCCCACGAGCTTGGCGCGCAGTTCGTCGAGGGAAGGCATGGTCGCAAGCGACTTCACGCCGTCCGGGTTGAGGGCCGTCGCGCCCATGGCGCCGCCGAGGATGACGAATTTCTCGTTCTCCTTGGCGAAAGCCACGGCCGCCTTCGGCGCCGCCACCGGATCGTCCGAATAGGCGATCAGGGTCGGGCCCTTCATCAGGGCGCCGATCGAGGCGACGTCTGTGCCGTCGAGAGCGATCTTGACCAGGCGGTTCTTGGCGACCTGCACA
The DNA here is from genome assembly GCA_945956975.1 of uncultured Methylocystaceae bacterium. Lineage (GTDB taxonomy): Bacteria > Pseudomonadota > Alphaproteobacteria > Rhizobiales > Beijerinckiaceae > JAJXWB01. The sequence goes on from CAMFKC010000415.1 coordinate 2,421, forward strand.
GTGGCCCCGGCGTCGCGCATCTGAGCGCGAAGCTTTTGCATCTGGGCCACCGTCAGGCCGGAGTAATGGGCGACGACGACGACGGAGGTCTTCGAAAAGACCCCGTTCAGCGACGCTACCGCCTCTTTCTTCTCCGCTCTGTCCACGGTGCTCTTCTCCTTGAAAGCGACAGCCGAAGCCGCCGCTTGCTGATTGCCGACGATCTGGCGATCGCCGGCGCCGTGTTCCTGTCCTCCTGGAGGACCGGCGAGGGTCTTCCGTGGATCAGAGGGTCGAACCAGATCTGGACGTCCCGCCGCCCGGAGGCGGCGCTGGCCCGGAAACTTTGCTCTTACCCGTCTATGCAGGCCGAACTCGGAACCGAACGGTCCCTCGATCAATTAAGCCACGGGCGAAATCCCGAAGCGCCGGCAGTCTCGGACAGGACATGGCCGACCGGACACAGGGCAACGCCCTGGGCCCGCCGGCCTATCCGCCGCACGAAAGATTCGCTGGACCAGAGGTCTTGCTATTCTCCGCGCGGAAGCTGAAATTGGATTGCCGACGCCATTCAATCGCGACAGCGACCGGCCTTTTAGCGGCCTTCCCCGGCAAGGGCAAGGGCCTAGCCGCCAATATTTTCGCTCGTGTCCGCCTGGGACGGCGCCGTCCGCGCAGAAAAGATATCCGGCGAGCCTTTGATCGACGAATCCGCCGCAGCGAGTGCTGCGACCACTGGCCGCGCGTGCGCGACGCCAGTGCCGGGTGCGATCAACCCGGCCGCTGACGCCGAATCGCACCCCCTGAAACGAAAGCCGCCCCGGATCGCTCCGGGGCGGCTCACGATTTCGTGATCGGCTCGAGCGATCAGGCGCTCGTCGGCGCGACGGTCGCGACTTCCACCTTCACGCCCGGGCCCATGGTGGACGAGATCGCCACGCGCTGGATGTAGGGGCCCTTGGCGCCCGCCGGCTTGGCCTTGGAAACGGCGTCGACGAAGGCCTTGATGTTCTCGACCAACTTGCCCTCGTCGAACGAGGCCTTGCCGACCGTGCCCTGCACGATGCCGGCCTTCTCGACGCGGAACTCGACGGC
>CAMFKC010000416.1 GCA_945956975.1 uncultured Methylocystaceae bacterium
GATTCAGGGTTCGTCGATGGGCTCGAACCGCTTCCGCACGGACATGCCGCGCCTGATCGACCATTACCTGCGCGGCAAGCTGCATCTCGACGAATTGATCTCGGCGCGCATCAAGCTCAGCGAGATCAACGAGGGCTTTGCGAACATGAAGTCGGGCAAGGTGCTGCGCTCGGTGATCATGTTCGACGCGTGAACGAGAGCGGGGGCCTCCCTCTCCCCGCTTGCGGGGAGAGGGCTGGGGTGAGGGGGCGAACGACCGGCCGTCATGCAGCGGCTTGAGCCCCTCATCCGGCGCTTCGCGCCACCTTCTCCCCGTAAAACGGGGAGAAGGAGCTAACGTCGCAAGTCTGCGGAGCTATTCTACCGTCACCGCCTGCACGGGCTTCCACGCGGCGCCGTCGAACTGCTGGATGACCAGCTTCTTCAGCGGCGCGTAATCCGTCGGCGTGGTGTTGTAGGTCACGCCCTCCATCAGCGCCGGCGCGGTCACGTTCTTCATGTTGGTCGCCTTGGCGAGGATGTTTTCCGGCGTCAGCTCGTCGCCGCAATCCTTCAGCAGCTTCTCGAGCACGACTGCCCAGGAATAGGCGGAGAAGCCGATCTCGTTCACCGGATCTTCCTTGGGCAGATATTTCTTCATGAAGGTCGTGTAGGCGACGACGCCGGGGTCGTTGGCGTTGGCCGGATCGCCGGAGCGCTTGGTGCCCGAGGCGGTGATGACGCCCTTGGCGTTGTCGAGCCCCGCCGCGAGCAGCACGGGCTGGCTCACGGAATTGGAGACGACGATCGTCATAGGCGTCCAGTTGATCTCGGTGAGTTTCTTGAGCACCTGCGCCGTGGTCTTGCCGAGGCTTGCGCTCAGCAGGACGTCGGCGCCGCTCGCCTTCAGCGCGAGGATCTGCGAGTCCACCGTAGGATCGACGACCTCGAAGGTCGCTTCCTTCACGATCATGGTCGCGGCCTTCGCGCCCAGCTTGTCCTTGAACCCCTTGATGTAGTCGCGGCCGAAATCGTCGTTCTGCATGAGAATGGCGACCTTGGCGTTGGGCTTGGTCTCCATCAGCCATTGCGCGTAGACCTCGCCCTCTGTCGAATAGACCTGCAGGATCGGCGTGGTCCAGGGGAAGTTCTTGGGGTCGTTGAACTTGGAGGCGCCCGTCGACAGCATGAGCTGCGGGATCTTCTTGGCGTTGAGATATTTCTGCACGGCCGATTGCCCGGCCGTGGACGACGAGCCGAACAGCATGAACACGCCGTCGTTCTCCACCATCTTGCGCGTCTGCTCGACGGTCTTCGGCGGCGAGAAGGCGTCGTCCGCCGAGATGAACGTGATCTTGCGGCCGTTGATGCCGCCCTTCTCGTTGACCATGTCGAAATAGGCCTGATGCACGCGGCCCATGATGCCGTAGATCGACACCGGGCCGGAGTGCGGCATGGTCTGCCCGATCTTGATCTCCGTGTCCGAGACGCCCTGCGGCCCGTATTTCTTCTCCGCGCTGGCCGGCGTGGCCAGTGCGAGCGCTGCGGCGAGCGCGAGCGCTGTGGTTGAGAATTTCATCTGTTCTTCCCTCTATGTAACCGTTTTTCCCTCTCCCGCTCGCGGGAGAGGGTGGCCCTGCGAAGCAGGGTCGGGTGAGGGACCGGCGATCACCACATATCCTTCGGGGTGCGGCGGCGCCCTCATCCGTCACGCCTTAGGCGCGACGCCTTCTCCCGATTCACGGGAGAACGAGTTCTCCCTCAAACGATCCGGCTTTTCTTGTCGCCCCAGTAGCGGTCGCGCAGCAGGCGCTTGTAGAGCTTGCCTGTGGGCAGGCGCGGCAGTTCCTCCGCGAAGTCGATGGAGCGCGGCACCTTCTGGCGCGAGAGGTGCTTGCCGCAGAAGTCGATCAGTTCCTTCTCGAAGTCCGGCCCGATCTCGACGCCCGGCATGGGCTGGACGACGGCCTTCACCTCTTCGCCGAGATCGACGTTGGGCACGCCGAAGACGGCGGCGTCGGCGACCTTGGGGTGGGTGATCAGCAGGTTCTCGCATTCCTGCGGATAGATGTTCACGCCGCCGGAAATGATCATGAAGGTCGAGCGGTCGGTGAGATAGAGGAAGCCGTCGTCGTCGACATAGCCGACATCGCCCACCGTGCTCATCGAACCGTCGGGCGAACGGCTCTCCTTCGTCTTCTCGGTGTCGTTGAAATATTCGAACTGCGTCGCGGTCTTGAACCAGAGCGTGCCGGACTGGCCCTTGGGCACAGGCTTCATCTCGTCGTCGAGCACGTGCAGGTCGCCGAGCAGGACCTTGCCGACCGTGCCGCGATGGGCAAGCCATTGCGGAGTGTCGCAGGCGGTGAAGCCGAGGCCTTCCGTTGCGCCGTAATATTCATGGATGATCGGTCCCCACCATTCGATCATCTGCTCCTTCACCTGCGCGGGGCAGGGGGCGGCGGCATGGATGGCGATTTCCAGCGAGGACGTGTCGTATTTCTTGCGCACGTCTTCGGGCAGTTTCAGCATGCGCGAGAACATGGTCGGCACGAGCTGCGTGTGCGTGACGCCGTATTGCTGCACGAGCTGCAGATAGTGCTCGGGATCGAAGCGCTCCATCACGATCACCTTCGCGCCCTTGGAGATCGCGAGATTGACCGCGGCCTGCGGCGCGGAATGATGTAGCGGCGCAGGCGAGAGGTAGATCATGTCCTCGCGATAGCGCCAGAGCTTGTCGAGGAATTCGAACAAAGGCAGGCGCTGCGTCGGCGGTTGCTCGGGCAGGGGCCGCAGAATGCCCTTCGGACGGCCTGTGGTGCCGGAGGAATAGAGCATGGCCGTGCCGAGATATTCGTCAGGGATCGGCGTCGACGGATAGCCCTTGGTCGCTTCCTCGAGGTTCAGCACCTTGTCGCCGTCGCCGGGGCCATCGACGACCAGGGTCAGCTCCACCTTCGGGCAGGACTTCAGTGCTTCCATCGCAATGTCGCGCTTGGCCTGCGAGGTCACGAGGATCTTCGCCTCGCAATTGTTGACGATATAGGCGAGTTCCTCAGGCGTCAGGAAGGAATTGATGCAGGTGAAGTAATAGCCGGAGCGTTCGCCGACGCCGCAGCATTCCACGTAGCGGGAATTGTTCTCCATGAAGATGGCGTAATGGTCGAGCCGCTTCATCCCACGGGCGCGAAAGAGGTGCGCGAGCCGGTTCTGCCGCGCCTCCAGCTCGCGATAGGTGATGGTCTCGCCCGAGGACGCCATGATGACCGCCGGCTGGTCGGCCTTCGACGTGGCGTAGACGCCTGGATACATTCTCCCCTCCCGTTGTTCGTTGCCGGGAGTGTAAGCGGGAACGCGGTTGAGCGAAAGTCGTCGGACAATTCCGTCTTGCGAAAAATGCTCCGCGCCGCAATCGCCTGTTGATGCGGGCCGCAGCCGCTTTGACTCAAGGCGTGCAACCGCCTAGGCAATCGTCACAAAACCGTCACTCCACGGTCATTC
>CAMFKC010000417.1 GCA_945956975.1 uncultured Methylocystaceae bacterium
GAGGATGACGCGCGTCGCCGTGTCGAGAATGCTGGCGCCCCTGGCCAGCGCGGCAGCGAAGCCCTCGGGGGTTTTTACGTCCGCGCCGTCGCTGCGCGCGTAGGTTTCCAGCAGCAAGCGCCGTGCGCCTTCGGGCGCCACGCTGACCATCTCGGCGCTGCCGGCGACGAAGCGCTCGCCGCGCAAGGTTCCTGAAAGGCGCACGCGCGCCCCGCGAAAGGCTTCGCCAACGCCGTCGACCGCGAGGCTGCCGACGGAGTAGCCGCCCGCCGGGTCTCGCTCGACGACGCCCACCAGCAGCGCGCGGCCAGACGGCGCCTTTTCGATCAGGCTTGCGGCGATCGTCTGGTCGGGCATGCGCAAGCCGCTGACAGCGACAGTCTCGCCGACCTTCACCTTCGCGCCTTTGGGCAGGACGACATCCTGACCGAGCACGCGCGCGCGGCCCTGCGCCGCCGCCTGCACCGGGCCGATCACTTCATGCGTGACGGCGATCGCCTGCGTCGCCAGCGACTCGCCGGCGCCGTCGGCGATGAGCGCGACGACATGGCCGATGCGCAGATCGTTGGCGCGCGCGGGCCGGCCGTCGATGGTCACGCGCGCATTGCGCGGATAGGCGATGCGCGCGCCGTTGACGTAGATGCTGCCGAAACGGCGGATCGTGCCGACGACGCCGGTGCCGCCAAGGCCATTGTCGCGCTGGTCGGTCGGCGGCGCATAGCCGGTGCCGCCGATGCCATTGTCGCCGCCGCCCCTCTGCGCGGCGGCGCGTGGCGGCCGGGCGCCGATGGCCAGAGCGGAGGCCAGCAGCAGGAATGCGCGGCGGGCGGGATTGCGCGGCTCGCTCACTTCGATCCGATCCCGTGGTCTTGCGGCGCGTCGCCGTCAGGCTCGCGCGAACGGAAAACATAGAGGCCGAAATTCCAGCGCCAGTCGCGGCGCTCGCCGGCTGCGGGCTCGGACTCTGTCTCGGCTTGGGCCTGCGCGTTGGCTTCGCGCAGCGCCGCCATGCCCAGTTCACGCGACAGCGCCTCGAGTTTTTTCGCCTGCTCTTCCGTCAGGCCTTCGTAGTGCACGGCGCGCTCCATGAAGGGCGGGTTTGCCGACTGCACGTTGGCGCTGGCGGCGGCGATATGGTCGTGCAGATTGCGGCCGAAATAATGGAGCTGGCGCTCGTCGCCGGCGCCGGGCGCAATCGCCGCCTGCGACAGAACGACATTGCCGTCGGCGTCGATCGCCACGAGCTTGCGATCGAGCCATTCATCGAGCACGGCGCGCGGCCGCACATCGCGCGTCACGCTTTCGACCAGATCCTCGAAGGTCGGGCCGCGTCCCGGGCCGCCCGCGCGACGCAGCGGCTTGGGTCCCGTCTTGCGGTCGGAGAAGCGCGGCGAGGCAAGCCAGCGTGCGACGATCTGCGAGGTGCGCGAGACGGAGCTCGGCACGCTGCGCACCGGGGCGCCCGCTCCGCGCAGCCGACGCACTTCCTTGCGGTGAATGCCGGTCAAGAGACTGATGCGGCTGTCGGTCTGCTCCTTGTCCGAGAGCGCGAAGTCGTGCTCGGCGACATTGACGTAAAGCTCGCGCAGGAGATCGGCCAGCGCGGGAAACGTCATGCCGGAGCGGATCGCCAGACGGACGAGCGGGCGCAGCAGCCGCGTGAGCGGTCCGTGCAGGCGCTCCGCCTGCGGCGCGATGTCGTCAGCCTTCGCCATTGCGGCCTTCATAAGGCTTGTCGACGTGGGCTTCAATCCCACGGCCATGTTTTCCCGAGCCAAATTCATCGCATCCGACTTGACGTGGGTAATCTTCCCACCTATATCGATCGTATGTGGGAAATAGTCACACGTCAAACAACGCCAGTCTGGAGCTCGTTCGCCATGCGTCAATCCTCCTCCAGCCGCCCTGACGGCAATCTCGTCGCACTCGCCCAGATCAGCGCGCTGCGCCGTGCGGCCGGGGTGATGCTGGTGGCTGCAGCCTTCCTGCTGCTGCATTGCGTTCTCGATCACGGCGCCGCCGTCGCGCGCCAGGCGGAGCAGGCTGCCGCGCAGCCGCGGGCGATCTCGCAGGATTTCGCGCCCCTCAAGAAGATCGGCCTCTGACATGAGCAGCGACGCCATCGAACGGCACACGATCGCCTGCCTGACTTCCGAGATCGACGCGCTCGACAGGTTCTTGCGGGGGCAGGGCGGCGTCCGGGTCGAGACGGAAAACGCCCGGCCTGTCGTGGTGACTTCGTCGGCCGCGGGCCGCGCCTTCGGCTTTCTCGAGCAGCGCGCCAAGGAATTGTGGTGGACCGCGTCGCGTCTGTTGGGCCTCGGCCATCTGCACGACGGCACGGCCGACGCGCATCCGCGCCTTGGCGCTCGGGAGGTCTGGAGCGGGCCGGTCGGCGCGGGGAGCGCCGCGCCGCGAATCCTGGTCGACGCCACGCGGACCTATTCGAGCGGGCTGAACACGGGCGTGCAGCGGGTCACACGAAAGCTCGGCGAATTCGTCGCCGCCAGCGGCGAGGGTGCCGCGATCGTCCAGTCGGGTTCGCGGATCGTGCGCTTCTACAGGGGCCCGTGGGCCGACGACGTGGTGTTCCAGCGCGGCGACATCCTGCTGCTTGCCGACTTGCCGGTGATGCCGGCGGCCCTCGACATGATCGACAGCGCGCGCGCGGCGGGCGTCTGCGTCATCCTGCTGGTCTACGACCTCATTCCGATCCTCTATCCCGGGCTCTGCGCCCCGCATTTCCGGGGCTATTTCAAGTCCACCATCGATGCGGCGCTTGCGCGCGTCGATGGTGTGATCGCGATCTCGGCCTGCGTGGCGCGCGACGTGCTGCGCTACATCGACGACGCCGACATTTCGGTCGCGCCGGATTTCCGTGTCGGCTGGAGCCATCTCGGCGCCGATTTCGCGGCCGTGAACGAATGGAGCGAACCGGGCGCCGGAGACGTTGGCGGCGGACCTTTCTTTCTCGGCGTCGGGACGATCGAACCGCGCAAGGCCTGGAATGTCGCGCTCGACGCGATGGATCGGCTCTGGGCGGATGGCGTCGATGCGCGCCTCGTTCTGGTCGGCCGCTACGGCTGGAACGCGCACTGGCTGCGCAGCCGGATCGAGGGCCACCGGGAGTTTGGCGAACGGCTGATCTGGCGCGACAGCGCCGGCGACGCCGAACTCGCCGCGCTCTACCGGCGCGCCAGCGCTCTGGTCTATCCGTCCGTCTGCGAAGGCTTCGGCCTGCCGTTGATCGAGGCGCGCCACTACGGCCTGCCGGTGATCGCGAGCGACATTCCGATCTTTCGCGAAATCGCTGGCGACGCCGTGAGCTATTTTCCGCCGCTCGATGACGGCTCGCTCGCGTCGCTCATGCGTGCGGCCTTGAGCAGTCGCCAGCCGCCGGCCGATTTTCCGACGCTCGACTGGGCCGGGGCCTGCGCCGGCATGGCGCAACTCGCGCGGGATCTCGCCGCAGGCAGTCC
>CAMFKC010000418.1 GCA_945956975.1 uncultured Methylocystaceae bacterium
ACGCCAGGCATTTGTTGTAGGCGTCGGGCTCGGAAATCGCTTCGCAATCGCCGATCCCGCGGGCCGCGGCCGCCGCCGGCGCGAGAAACAGGGCGACGAGCGCCGCGGCGAAGGCGCGCCGCCTCATTCGCTCAGCCCGGCTGCGGGCCGTCGTAGCCCTCGACGATCACGATGTCGCCGGTCGAAACAGCGGCGCGCAATTTGATCGCGGCCTGATATTCGGGCGAATGGTAGCAGGCGAGCGCCTGTTCGTAGGATTCGAATTCGAGCACCACATGACGGGAGCGCAGCTGGCCTTCCGGCCCTTCCGACTTGCCGCCGCGCACGAGGAACTTCGCTCCGTATTTTGCAAAAGCTATGGCGTTGGCCGCGACATAGGGCTTGTAGCCCTCGGCGTCGGCGACATCGACGTGTCCGATCCAATATCCCTTGGCCATTGGTCCCGCCTTCATTGTTTCGTCATGTTTGGTCACTATATCTCTCTCATCCGCTCAATGCGTATGAGTTGAGAGCGGATTGCGCGCCGGGCCGGATGTACGCCCGGCGTCTTGCGTTTTTGGACCGCGGGCCTTCAGGCTCGCTTTTTTTTGCGAGCCTGAAGGCTCGCGGTCCGGTCAGCGCCGCTGCGTGAGCCCCGTCTCGATTTCCGCCACGATCGCCTGCGCCGCCGCCCTGGGGTCAGCGGCTTCGGTCACGGGTCTTCCGACCACGATATGGTCGGCGCCGGCGGCGATGGCGCGCGCAGGCGTCATCACGCGCTTCTGGTCGCCGAGCGCGGCGCCGGCGGGGCGCACGCCCGGCGTCACCAGCAGCATGTCCGGGCCCAGAAGAGCGCGCATGGCCTCAGCTTCCTCGGGCGACAGGATCAGGCCATCGACCCCGGCCTCGCGCGCCTGCAGCGCGCGGCGGGCGATGAGGTCGCGCACGCCGAAGGCGTAGCCGGCGCTTTGCAGATCGGCGTCGTCGTAGGACGTCATCACCGTGACGGCGAGAAGCTTCAGCGACGATCCTGCCGCGCCGCGCTTCGCCGCGGCCATCGTCTGCGGGTAGGCGTGGACGGTCGCGAAGGTCGCGCCGAGGGTCGCAAGCTGACGCGTCGCGCGTTCCACCGTATTGGGGATGTCGTGCAGCTTGAGGTCGATGAAGACCTTTTTGCCGTCAGCCACCAGCGCGCGAGAAATGTCGAAGCCGGCGCCGCCGTAGATCAACTCCATGCCGATCTTGTAAAAACTCACGCTGTCGCCGAGCCGCGCGACCATGTCGCGCGCTTCGGTGGCGCCGGGCACGTCGAGCGCGACGATCAGGCGGTCGCGGGGGGTGATGGCGTTGGTCATGCGGCGGCTCCGGGTCGGGCCGGAAATCGCAGATCGGTTCTGGAATGGCAAGTTGGACCGAGAGCCTTCAGGCTCGCTCCAACAGATGCGAGCCTGAAGGCTCGTGGTCCTTACCTGCGCCCGTCGCGGGGGCCGTCGGCGATCTTCTTCAGGAAGGCCAGCGCCGGTTCGACCTGCTTCTGGCGGAAGGCCTTGAATGCAGGGGCGAGTTCGTTGTGGCGGCGCAGATGCGTGACGACCTGCACGCCCTTGGCGTCGGCGCGTGTGTAGCGCCAGACGCGGGCGGGTGGCAGGTTCAGCCAGACCGGGTTGGAAACCTCGCCGCAATAGTCGGCGGCGGCGCGGCGGCTCGTCTTCAGCGGCATGGGGGAGGCCAGGCCGTAGGTGAATTGCACGAATGAACCATCGGCGCCCATGAGCGCGAAGGCCTGGTCCAGAAGAATCAGCCGCTCGCGTTCGGGACGGGTCAGCAGCGGCAGGCTCGAAACGATCGTGGAGATCGCCGCGCCTTCCAAATGCGCCAGCGTGTCGGTGAGGCGGTAGGCGTCGCCGCGCAGGACGTTCACGCCGGGAAACCGCCGCTCCAGAAGCTTGCAGAAGGCCTGGTCGTATTCGACGAGAACCAATTTCTCGGGCGCCACGCCCCGAGCGATCAGCGCCTCGGTCACCGGACCGGTGCCCGGTCCCAATTCGACGATCAGGCCGTCCGCCTTGGGGTCGACACAGCGCGCCATGGCGCGGGCGAGGAAACGGCCGGAAGGCGTCACGGCGCCGGTCGTGCGCGGGGAGTCGAACCACGACTTGATGAAGCGCGCCTCGTCGGCGAACCGCTCCTCGATCTTCACGCGGTTCGGCGAGGGGCGCCGGGCGGCCGTGCGCAGGGGTTTGACGCTCAAGACTTTTATGGCTCCTCGTATTCCACGTTCGCGCAAGCCGGGCGCCGCGTCAAGAAATCGTCATGGAGCGGGCTAAATCACTGGCCGCCGATATTGTCCAGAAAATCCTTCATCTTCGCAAAAAACCCCGCCGATTCCGGCTGGGTCTTGTGCGATGATTCCTTGTCGAATTCGGCCAGAAGCTCGCGCTGGCGGCGGGTGAGGTTCTGCGGCGTCTCCACCACGGCCTGCACATAGAGGTCGCCGAAATCGCGCGAGCGCAGGACAGGCATGCCCTTGGCCCTGATCTTGAACTGGCGGCCGGTCTGGGTGCCCTCGGGCACTTTCACCTTGGATTGCGCGCCGTCCAGCGTGCCGATCTCGAACTCTCCGCCGAGCGTGGCCTGCACCATCGAGATCGGGACGCGGCAGTAGAGGTCGGCGCCGTCGCGGTGGAACATGGCGTGCGGCTTGATCGACAGAAAGATGTAGAGGTCGCCCGAGGGGCCGCCACGCACGCCGGCCTCGCCCTCGCCGGCCAGCCGGATGCGCGTGCCGTCCTCGACGCCTTGCGGAATGTTGACCGAGAGCGTGCGTTCCTTGGTGACGCGACCCGCGCCGGAACAGCTGGCGCAGGGGTCCTCGATACGCTCGCCCCGGCCGTGGCAGGCCGGGCAGGTGCGCTCGATGGCGAAGAAGCCTTGCTGGGCGCGCACGCGGCCTTGACCGCCGCAGGTCGCGCAGGCCTTGGGCTTGGAGCCGGGCTTGGCGCCGGAGCCTGCGCAGGCCTCGCAGGTGATCGAGGTCGGCACCTTGAGTTGAGCCGTCTTCCCCGAGAAGGCCTCTTCGAGCGTTATCTCAAGATTGTACCGCAGGTCGGAGCCGCGTTCGCGCCCGCCCGAGCGGCTGCCGCGGCGGCCCATGACGTCGCCGAACAGATCGTCGAAAATGTCGGCCATCGAGGACGCGAAGCCGTCGCCCATGCCGAAGCCGCCCGCCCCGCCGCCTTGCTCGAAGGCGGAATGCCCGAAGCGGTCGTAGGCCGCGCGCTTCTGGCCGTCGGAAAGGATCTGGTAGGCCTCGTTGATTTCCTTGAAGCGCGCCTCGGCCGCCTTGTCGCCCGGATTGCGGTCGGGATGGCTCTGCATCGCCGCCTTGCGGAAGGCCGATTTCAGCTCGACTTCCGTGACCGTGCGCTGGACGCCGAGGATCTCGTAGTAATCGCGCTTCGACATCTCAGCGCCGGTTGAGCGAGTTCAGGC
>CAMFKC010000419.1 GCA_945956975.1 uncultured Methylocystaceae bacterium
CCTTTCGCCCGCGCCCTCGGTCTCGTCGCAATGCTCGTCACGGCTCCCGCCGTCGCCCAGACGGCGGCTCCGGCCGCCGCGCCCGCCGCCACGCCCGGCGCGCCGAGCGCCGCGCAGCTCGCGCTGGCCAAGGAAATCGTCGTCAATTCCGGCGTCTCGCGCTCGTTCGCGATCGTCATCCCCCAGTTTCTCGACCAGATCGCGACGCGCCTGACCCAGACGCGCCCGGACCTGATCAAGGACCTCAACACTGTGCTCGAGAAGATCAAGCAGGAGTTCGACAAGCGCGTCGACCAGATGGTGGACATCGCCGCCCGGCTTTATGCGGAGCGCATGAGCGAGCAGGAACTGAAAGACGTCGCGGCCTTCTTCAACAGCGCCAGCGGCAAGAAATACGTCGAGCAGCAGCCGCTCGTGCTGAACGCGCTCTATGTGTCCATGCAGGGCTGGCAGCAGCAACTCTCGACGGACATGATGACCCGCGTGCGCGAAGATATGAAGAAAAAGGGCCACGAATTGTGATCTTCGCAGGAGCGGCCCGTTGAGCGCCTTCGACTACGATCTTTTCGTCATCGGAGCCGGCTCTGGCGGCGTGCGCGCCGCTCGCATCGCGGCCGGCTACGGCGCGAAGGTCGCGGTCGCCGAAGAATTCCGGATCGGCGGCACCTGCGTGATCCGCGGCTGCGTGCCGAAGAAGCTCTACGTCTACGCCAGCCGCTTCCGGGAGGATTTCGAGGACGCCGCCGGTTTCGGCTGGAGCGTCCCGCCCGCGAGTTTCGACTGGAAGACCCTCGTCGCCGCGAAGGAGAAGGAAATCACGCGGCTGTCGGGCATCTACGCCGCCAACCTCGACAAGGCCGGCGTGGAGATGATCGCGGCGCGCGCGACGCTCGAAGGCGCCCATTCCGTGCGCCTGTCGACCGGAAAGACGGTCACGGCGCGCGTGATCCTGGTTGCGACCGGCGGCGCCCCGGCCATGTACCCGGCGATTCCCGGCGTCGAACTCGCGATTTCCTCCAACGAAGTCTTCGATCTCGAGACCTTTCCCAAGCGTCTCATGGTTGTCGGCGGCGGCTATATCGCCGTCGAGTTCGCCAGCGTGTTCGCGCGGCTGGGATCGCAGGTGACGCAGGTCTTCCGCGCCGAGAACGTCCTGCGCGGCTTCGACGAGGATCTGCGCGTGGCGCTGGCCGACGCCATGGGCCACGCGGGCGTTGCATTGAAGCCCGGCCTGCTGCCGACGCGCATCGAGCGCGCCGGAGGCGCTCTGCGTGTCTCGCTGTCGGACGGATCGACCTGCGATGTCGACCAGGTCCTGATCGCGACAGGCCGCGCGCCCCACACCAAGGGTCTCGGGCTCGAGGCCGCCGGCGTCGGCCTGCGCCAGAACGGCGCCATCATCGTCGACGAGCGTTCACAGACCAACGTGCCCTCCATCTACGCTGTCGGCGACGTGACCGACCGCATCAACCTCACGCCCGTCGCGATCCGCGAGGGCCACGCCTTCGCCGATACGGTCTTCGGCGGAAAGGAAGTGATCGTCGATCATCGCCACGTGCCCTCCGCCGTGTTCACGACGCCGGAGATCGGCACGGTCGGCCTGAGCGAGGAAGACGCGCGCCGCGAATACGAAGTTGTCGACATCTACAAGTCGACGTTCCGCCCCATGAAGGCGACGCTCTCGGGTCGTGCGGAAAAGATGCTGATGAAAATCGTCGTCTGCGGCCACACCGACAAGGTGCTGGGCGTGCACATCCTTGGCCACGAAAGCGGCGAGATGGCGCAATTGCTGGCGATTCCGATCCGCATGGGCGCAACGAAAGCGGATTTCGACGCCACCATGGCGCTGCATCCCACCGCGGCGGAGGAGCTCGTCACCATGCGCACGCGCACCGCGCGTCACGAGCGCGGCAAGGCCTGATCTTAGTTCAGACGGTAGACGCCGATGTTGAGCGCGGCGGCGAACGTCACCCAGGCGAGATAGGGAACGAGCAGCCAGGCCGCGATCCGGTCGAGTTTGCCGAAGACGTAGATGTTGGCGCCGATGGACAGCCACATGGCCGCGACGACGAACAGGCCGCCATACGGCGAACGCATGCCGAAGAAGACGACCGACCACAGGCCATTGAAGAAAACCTGCACGAGAAACACGATGATCGCCGCTCGCTTGTCCGCCAGCGGCCGGTCTAGCGTGAGCACGCGCCAGAAGGCGTAGGCCATCATGATGTAGAGGACGGTCCAGGCCGGGCCGAACACCCAGTTCGGCGGCGTGAACCACGGCTTGTTAAGCGCTGCGTACCATGTCGGGATCGCGGGCAGCGTAGCGGACGAACCAATCCCTCCCGCCAAGAAGACGGGCACGATCGCTGCGATCGCGGCGAGGAAGGGATGACGTCGGGCCAAGGCTGAAAATCTCTTTGGGCTTAAACGCGGCCAAGCGCGGGCCGGATCAGGCCCGGCTTGTCCGTGACGGCGCATTGCCCGGCAGGACGCGCGCCAGCCAAAGCCGCAGTACATCCGTGCGGGCTTCGGTGACGCGCGAAAAGGCCCACGCGCATCCCGTGACGAATGCGAGCGCGGCAATTGCAACCGCATAGTGAACGGGCGTGGCCAGCTTCAGGTTCCAACCGGCTCCGAAAAAAGCGAGCGCCGCGCACTGGGTCCACACGAGAACCGGCCAGTGCATGGCGTAGAGCGAGAACGAAAAATTCGAGAGCGCGCGATGATAGGCGGCGGCGCACCACGCAAAGCCGGCGCCGGTATCGAAGCGGAGCGTCAGCAGGATATTCGCGAAGAGAAGCGCATTGACGGAGTCGAGAATTTCCTTGCGCGGATGATCCTCGATGATCGCGCCGCGGCTGAGCAGACGGATGGCGACGACTGCGGCCACCCAGAGACCGAGCGCGAGCCAGCGGGACCGCATCAGAGGTTTGGGCGCGAGCCGGGTCAGCGCGCCGAGCGCCCAAAGAGATGCGCCGAAGAGGAAATAGGACGGCGAGGCCGCCAGCGCCGCGAAGATGGCGACGGCCAGCGCGGCGCCGGCCCAGCGCTGGCCGGCCGAATAGGCGGCGCTCAGCGGCAGCAGCACGAGGCCGCAAACGACGTAGTACCAGAACTCCATGCCCAGCGACCACATGGCGCCATTGGTGCCGTAGGTCGAGAACCAGATGCCCTGCAGGCCGAGGATCGTGGGCCACAGATATTCGGTCTTCATCGCGGCCTGGTAGACCGGGTGTTCATACACGCCGAGCCCGGCAAAGAGCCGCGCGCCGGCATTGTCCAGCACGAAAGTCAGGGCCAGCGCGGGAAGCAGCACGATGTAGATGCGGCTCGTGCGGTCGATGAGAAAGCGCCGCAGATACGGCTTGCCGCCGCGCGCCCGCTCCACCGCCCCGCCGCCGACCAGGAAGCCGGAGAGGACGAAGAACACCACCACGGCGCCATGCGCGAACGTGTAGGCGGTCAGGA
>CAMFKC010000420.1 GCA_945956975.1 uncultured Methylocystaceae bacterium
GAAATGCCGGCGCTCGTAGAATTCGCGGTAGTTCGGCAGATAGGTCTTCGGCACGACGCCGAGCAGCCGGCCGCGGTGGACGACCAGCGCGCAATTGTAGAGCCGCCCCCGCCAGCGCAGCGGCGCGCCGGCGACGATGACCGGCATAAGGTCCTTGCTCGCCGCGATGAGTTGGCCCGCTGCCTCCTCGACCGCCGACAACAGGCGAGACTGGTGCAGCAGATCGTCGATGGCGTAGGCGGACAGGCCGAGCTCGGGAAGAACGAGCAGCGCAGCCGACTTGTCGTGCGCGGCCTGCGCCAGTTCCAGCGCGCGCGCCACATTGAAGGCGGGATCGGCGACGCGCACGGCAGGCGCGCCGACGCAGACGCGGGCGAAGCCCTGCGTATATATCGAATAGAAGGAGCCGGTCGGGGCGTTCATGGCGCGCACAATAGCGCGTTTGGGCTCCGCGAACAGGGACGCGGGGAATATGGTGAAGATGGGCGCGGCCACTGTCTCGTCTTGAGCGTCCGGTCCGCCACACGAATCCTCATCCTGAGGAGCGCCGCAGGCGCGTCTCGAAGGATGGCAGGACCCGTGACTTGGGGCGTCGCCACCCTTCGAGACGCCGCTGCGCGGCTCCTCAGGGTGAGGAGTCTTGGGTTGGCGGCAGGATCTTTATTCAGATGGCGAGCCTGAAGGCTCGCGGTCCGTTTCGCGCGTATAAGGGCGCATGAATCTCGCCTTGTTGCTGGCCGCCCGCGGGCTCGATCCGGCCAGCCTGATAGCCCACCGCAACACGCTCGATCCGCGCGACGCGAGCCCCGACGCGCCCTCGATCGAGGCGCTCGCCGCGACCGGCCACGACCTCGTCTATGAGCGGATGCAGAACGGGCGCGTGTTCGGGCCGGAGGCGCAGATCCTGTCCTTCCGCGCCGAGGCGGGCGGTCGGGCGCGGCTCGCGGGTTTCCGGCGCCTGAGGGCGCGCAGGCCGGGCGTCGCGCCGGGCGACATCGTCTACGACTACGACGTCGCTCATCTGCTGCACGATTTCATCGGCCGGGCTAAATACCCGACTTTCTATGACGCCTTTCCGCTGGAGGGCGTCGACGATCTTGTCGGCCGCCTCGTGGTGCAATGGCCGAAGCCCTACATGCGCCGGCGGCTGCGCGCCGACGACGCAGGGCTCGTGATCGTCGGAAGCTAGCGCTGCGCCTTGTGGCCGCCTTCGGCCAGCAGCGTGCCGCAGCGGGCGGCCTGGATCAGGTCCCACGCCTGCCGCGGCGTCTCCGCAAAGACGAAAACGCCCATGTCCTCCGGCCCGATGACGCCCTCCTCCAGCATGCGCTCGAAATTGACGACGCCGCGCCAGTAACCCTCGTCGAACAGGATGATGGGAATGTCGCGGCCCTTGGCCGTCTGGCGCAGGGTCATGACCTCGAACAATTCGTCGAAGGTGCCGAATCCGCCGGGAAACGCCACCAGCGCATTGGCGCGCATGGCCAGATGCATCTTGCGCATCGCAAAATAATGGAAGCGGAAAGTCAGGTCCGGCGTCGTCCAGTGGTTCGGCTCCTGCTCGTGCGGGAGCGTGATGTTGAAGCCGATGGTCGGCGCGCCGACGTCGTTCGCGCCACGATTGGCCGCCTCCATCAGGCCGGGACCGCCGCCGGTCGCGATCACGTTTTCACGCCCGCCGTCGCCGTTGGCGCGCCGCGCTCCGCCCTCCACCGAGGCGATGCGGCCGAATTCGCGCGCCGCCGCATACCAGCCCGCCTGGTGCGGCGGCCCATTCTCGCGCACGCGCGCCGAGCCGAAGCAGACGATCGTCGAGATGATTTTCCAGGCGCGAAGCGCCTCCTCGGCCTTTTCGTATTCGATCTGGAAGCGCAGGCCACGCTGGGAATCGCTCAGCAGGAAATCCTGGTCGAGCGCGGGAATGCGATAGGCGGGCGAGGCTTTCTGGGCCGCGTTGGAGGGCCTGGTCGGATGGTCGGTCATGGTTGCGCTCGCAGCCGTCGGCGGTTCGGTCTAGGCTTCCCGGGCAAGGAAAAAAGCCTCATGTCGCTAGAAGTCTATTTCGCTTTCGTCGCTGCCGCGACCGCGCTGATCCTCGCGCCGGGTCCCGTGGTGGCGGTGGTCGTCGCCAATTCGCTGGCGCATGGCGCGCGCTACGGATTCATCACGATCGCCGGCGCAAGCCTCGGCACGTCGATCCTGCTCGGCGTCGTGGTCGCCGGCGCCAGCGCCTTGCTGGGGATACTGGCGGACTGGTTTTCCGTCCTGCGCTGGATCGGCGTCGCCTATCTGCTGTGGATCGGCGTGCAGGCCTGGCGCGCGCCGGCGACCGACCTCGCCGCCTCGGCCGAGCGCCGATCGGCGCGTGGCGTCTTCCTGCGCGGTTTCTTCGTCGCGCTGTCCAATCCCAAGGCGCTCCTGTTCTTCGGCGCATTCCTCCCGCAATTCGTGACGCCCGGGCCGGATGCGCGATCGCAACTGGCCGTGCTCGCGGTCACCTTTCTCGCCCTCGCCGTGGCGCTCGATTCGCTGTGGGCGATGTTCGCGGACAGGTTTGCGGGCGCCTTGCGCGGCAACGGGCGGCTGCGCAACCGGCTGACCGGCGGCGCGCTGATGACGGCGGGGCTCGGCCTCGCGCTGGCGCGGCGGCCATGAGCCTGCGGCAGGCCGCCCACCGGCTGACGGTCTCGAGCCGGGGCCCGGGCCTCATCGACATCACGGCCGACATCGCGGGCTGGCTTGACGGGCTGCGGCCCGAAACCGGCCTCCTGACCGTCTTTTGCCGGCACACGTCGGCTTCGCTGGTCATTCAGGAGAACGCCGACCCGAGCGTGCAGCGCGACCTCGCCCGCGCCTTGGCGCGGCTCGCGCCGGAAAACGCGGGCTACGAGCACGATACGGAGGGCCCCGACGACATGCCCGCCCATATCAAGGCGGCGCTGACCCAGACCTCGCTGTCCATTCCAGTCGTCGGCGGAGCGATGGCGCTGGGAACCTGGCAGGGCGTCTATCTGTTCGAGCACAGGCGTGCGCCGCACAGGCGGGAGATCGCGCTTCACTATATCGGCGCGTAAATATTGAACGATTCGACGCCGCGTGTTTGAACGGGCGAGGGAGCCGCGGCAATGATGAAACTGCGATATGCGAAAGCCTCGCCTTTCGTCCGGAAAGTGCTTGTATTCGCCGACGAGATTGGCGTGGCCGACCGGATTGAGCTGGCGCAGGCCGACGTCTGGAGTCCGGAAACGGACATCGCCAAGGACAATCCGCTGGGCAAGGTGCCCGCTCTCGTGACACGCGAAGGCACGTTCGTGGGGTCGTTCGCCTGCTGCGACTACCTCCAGCGCCGCAACGGCGGGCCGAAGCTCATTCCCGACGAAGCGAAGGACCATTGGCGGGTCATGCAGATCCACGGGCTCGCCGACGGCCTCATGGAGGCTGGCGTCGCCTATGTGAT
>CAMFKC010000421.1 GCA_945956975.1 uncultured Methylocystaceae bacterium
GCCACGGGCCTGCGGGAGGATCTGGCGTTCGTTTCGCCTAAGAGCGGCCGCGCTGTCAGCCGAACGGCGGGAGCGCCCTGGCAGGACAGGCTTCTGCCTTTGCCGGCGTTCGTCGCCGGCGAGGCGGGGGCGGTCGGGACGTCGATCGAAGAGATGGAAGCCGGGCTGAGGCTCACCGGCTATTTCTTGCGGCGCGACCTGTTCGAGCCGCGCGGGTTGACGGGCGCCATGGCGTCCCGCGACCTGTTCGCGCGCGAGGCGCGTCGGGCCGCGGCGGAACCTTGATCAGCGGGAAACGCAGGCCGTGTCGTTGGTGACGCCATAGCCGTCGTCGATCGCCGCGATCTGACCCGGCGCGCAGGCGCCGACGACGCCGGCATGGGCCGTGACGTCCGAACCCATCCAGGCGATGGCGCCGAGCGAAAGGGCAATGATGAGGCCCAGAGCGGAAACAATCTTCGTCATCACAACACCGTTCAGGTTCGGGCGACGTCGCCCGTCCCTCTAACTCTCAAATTGCGATTTGGATCGCAGTGCGCGCGCGCACGTGCCCATCCGATTCAGGCGCCCCCCAGCGCGGGAACATCCTTAGCGAAATGTTGCGCCGCGACACAAGTGCAGGAATGCCACAGTTCGTTCGAAGCCGCCAAGTTCCGAAGGTATCGTAAATTCAGTGACCAAAGTCATGCGCTTGCCGCGACTCAGAGGGCGGGATAGGCAGAGAACATGGCAAGAACGATCGATCCGCCGCAGCTGCCCGAGGCGCAGCCCGTCAATCTGCGCGAGGCTCTGGAAGAGCGCTATCTCGCCTATGCGCTGTCGACCATCATGGGCCGCGCGCTGCCGGACGCCCGCGACGGGCTGAAGCCCGTGCATCGCCGCATCCTCTACGGGATGCAGATCCTGCGGCTCGATCCCGGCGCCGCCTTCAAGAAATGCGCGAAGATCGTCGGCGACGTGATGGGCTCATTCCATCCGCATGGCGACCAGGCGATCTACGATGCGCTCGTGCGCCTCGCGCAGGATTTCTCTTCGCGCTATCCGCTGATCGACGGGCAGGGCAATTTCGGCAATATCGACGGCGATAACGCCGCCGCCTACCGCTATACCGAAGCGCGCATGACCGATGTCGCGCGCCTGCTCCTCGAAGGCATCGACGAGGATTCGGTCGATTTCCGCGATAATTATTCGGGCGACCAGCAGGAGCCGATCGTGCTCCCCTCGGCGCTGCCGAACCTGCTGGCCAATGGCGCGCAGGGCATTGCGGTGGGCATGGCGACCTCGGTGCCGCCGCACAATCTCGCCGAACTCTGCGACGCGGCGCTCTACCTCATCTCCAACCGCGCCGCGACGCCGGAGGCGCTGGTGCGCTTCGTGCCGGGGCCGGACTTCCCGACCGGCGGCGTGATCGTCGACACGCCGGCGGCGATCACCGAAATCTACCGCACCGGCCGCGGCTCGATCCGCCTGCGCGCGCGCTGGCGCAAGGAAGAGGGCAGCCGCGGCGTCTGGAATGCGATCGTCACGGAAATTCCCTACGGCGTGCAGAAGAGCCGGCTCATCGAGAAGATCGCGGAACTCTTCAACGAGAAGAAGCTGCCGCTGGTCGCCGACATCCGCGACGAATCCGCGGAAGACATCCGCATCGTCATCGAGCCGCGCGCGCGCACGGTCGACGCCGACGTGATGATGGAGACGCTGTTCCGCCAGACCGAGCTGGAAGCGCGCATCGGCGTCAACATGAACGTACTGGTCGACGGGACCGTGCCGCGTGTCGTCTCGCTCGGCGAGGCGCTCGGCCAGTGGCTCGACCACCGCCGCGAGGTTCTGCTGCGCCGCTCGCGCCATCGCCTGGCGGAGATCGAGCATCGGCTCGAACTGCTCGCCGGCATGATCATCGTCTTCCTGAACCTCGACAAGGTGATCAAAATCATCCGCGAGGAGGACGAGCCGAAGGCCGTCCTGATGAAGACGTTCAAGCTCACCGACAAGCAGGCGAACTACGTGCTCGACACGCGCCTGCGCAGCTTGCGCAAGCTCGAGGAAATGGAGCTGCGCCGCGAGCATGACGAGCTGACCAAGGAGAAGGGCGAGGTCGAGAAGCTGATCGGCGACGAGAAGCTGCAGTGGAAGACCATTACCGCCCAGATCCGCGAGCTGAAGAAAAAATATCCACCGGAATCGAAGATCGGCAAGCGCCGCACGACCTTTGCCGAGGCGCCCGCTGCGGTCGCCGATTTCAATCTCGCCGAAGCCCTGCTGGAGCGCGAGCCGATCACGGTCGTCGTTTCCGAGAAGGGCTGGATCCGCGGCCTCAAGGGCCATGTGCAGGATCTCTCCAACCTGCAGTTCAAGGGCGACGACAAGCTGCTCGCCTCCTTCTTCGCGGAGACGACGTCGAAGGTCCTGGTGCTCGCCTCCAACGGCAAGATTTTTACCCTCGACGCGTCGAAACTGCCAGGCGGGCGCGGGCATGGCGAGCCGATCCGCCTGATGGCCGACATCGACGAGGGCGCCGACATCGTGCTGGTTCTGCCCTACGAGGCCGGCAAGAAGATGCTGGCCGCGACGTCGGACGGTCGCGGCTTTGTCGTCAATCAGGACGAGATGATCGGCGGCACGCGCAAGGGCAAGGTTCTGATGAACCCGGACGAGGGCGCGAAGGCCGCGCTGCTCGTGCCGGCGATCGGCGATCATGTCGCCGTCGTCGGCGAGAACCGCAAGCTCGTGGTGTTTCCGCTCGACCAGGTGCCGGAAATGGTCAGGGGCAAGGGCGTGCGCCTGCAGCGCTACAAGGACGGCGGCATAGCAGACGCCCGCGTGTTCGCCATGGCGGATGGTCTGAGCTGGACGGATTCTGCCGGCCGCGTCTTCGTCGTCGCCAAGGCCGATCTCAAGGAATGGATCGGCAGCCGCGCGGATGCGGGACGTCTGCCGCCGCGCGGGTTTCCGAAGAACAACCGGTTCGGGTGAGGGATGGCGAAGCAGAAGCGCGATATCAAGCTTCCGCCGCCCTACCTCAAACGCGTTTGGCTCGAGCCAAAGCGGATTTCCGACCCGAACGCCTATCCGTTCTGCCTGCCGTTGTTTCGCAGCGGCGCCTTCGAGCTGTCCTTCACATCGCCGATCACGATCGTCGTCGGCGAGAATGGCGCGGGCAAGTCGACCTTGCTGGAGGGTATCGCCGCGCTTGCTGGCTACGACCAGGCGGGTGGCGGGAAAGGCTATCGGCCGGTCGATCACTCCCGCAGCATCGAGGCCAATGCCGAGCCGCTCGGACACGCGTTTCGCGCAAGCTGGCTTCCGAAGATCGCGAACGGGTGGTTCTTTCGCGCCGAGACATTCTTCTCCGTCGCGCGCTATCTCGATGAGGCCGGCCCGGGCGCTGACTTTCTTTCCCACTCGCACGGCGAAGGCTTTCTTCGCTTTTTCGAGGAGAGGTGCCAGA
>CAMFKC010000422.1 GCA_945956975.1 uncultured Methylocystaceae bacterium
CGCGCGCTGCACCTTCGGCAGGATGCCGAGCAGGTTTTCGATATGGTGGCCCATCTCGTGGGAGATCACGTAGGCGTAAGCGAAATCGCCGCCGCCGCCGAGCTTGTTCTTCATCTCCTGGAAGAACGACGTGTCGAGGTAGATCTTCTTGTCGAGCGGGCAGTAGAACGGCCCCATCGCCGATTGCGCGGCGCCGCAGGCCGAACGCGTGGCGCCGGAGAACATCACGAGCGGGGCCGGCGTGAACTGGATGTTCTTCTGCTTCGGCAGAACCTCGGACCACACATCCTCGTTCATGCCGACGATCGCCGCCACGAACTGGCCGATCTGGTCTGAAGGCGCGCCAGCCTGCCGCTGCGCCTGCTGCTGCCGGGGCGCCTGCTCCTCGACGCTCTGGCCGCCGCCGCGCACGTTGTTCAGCATTTCCGCGCCGCCGATCAGGATGCGCGGGTCGATGCCCAGCGCATAGGCGATCACGCCGAGCACAATCATCGTGCCGATGCCCAAGTGCCCGGCGCCGCCCATCATCGGGCCGCCGCCGCCGCCCGAGTCTGCATATTCGTCGCCGCGGCGGTCTTCGATATTGTCGGAGCGGCGGGCGTCTTCCCAGCGCATGGCGGCCTCCCTGAAAACGGCGCCGCTGCCAGCGGCCGACCTTCGGCTTCGATGCCAGTTCTTCAGCTATGTTTCAAGCAGCGGCCCTTCAAGCGCCGCTGCCGATGTCGGGCGTCTCGCCGTCCAGCGCGCGCCGCAGCGCACGCAGGTCCCGCCACGCCAGCCTCTTCTGCAAAGGCTGGCGCAACAGGTAGGCGGGATGCAGCATGGCCATGGCAGGCACTGTCTTGGTTCCGCCCGCAAAGGCCATCCATCGGCCGCGCGTTTTCAGTATGCCGTCCTTGATCTCCAGCAGCGCCTGCATCGAAGGGGCGCCGAGGCAGATAACGTAATCGGCGCCGACAAGTTCGATCTGCCGGCGCGTGAACGGCAGGCAGGCGGCGACCTCGAGCGGCGAGGGCGTGCGATTGCCCGGCGGGCGCCAGGGCACGACGTTGGAAATGTAGACCTGTGTCCGGTCGAGCCCGATCGAGGCCAGCATCTTGTCGAGCAATTGCCCGGCGCGCCCGACGAAGGGCCGCCCCTCGCGATCCTCGTCCGCCCCCGGCGCCTCGCCGACCAGATGCACACGCGCCTCGCGCGCCCCATCCTCGAAAACCAGTTGCGTGGCGGTCGTCTTCAGCGCGCAGCCCTCGAAGGCCTCGAGCGCCGCGCGCAGTTCGTCGAGATCGCGCGCGGCAGCGGCGCTCTGCGCCGCCGAGGCGGCGACGGCGGCGGCGTCGGCGGCGAGCGCGGGATTCAGAGGCCGCGCCGCCTCGGGCATGGGCGGCGGGAGAGGGCGGCGAGGCGGAAGTTCACGAAACGGCGGCGTCTGCCGCGGCGCGTCGGGCGCAGCGCCTGCCTCCGCCCTCCGCAGATCGGGCGCGGCTCTCGCCTGGGGCGTGCTCTGCTCGGCCGATGCGCGCCCGGATGCCGCGCGCTGCTTCGCGACCTGCGATTCGCTGAAGAAATCCCGCGGCGACTCGCCCAGCGCGATGTCGACGCCGACGTGGCGGTAGAAATCGAGCGCGGCGGCGAGGGCGTCGCGCGATGGGGCGTCGCTGAATGTTTTGTCCTCGGCGGGCATGGGGGCAGACTACAGGGCGCCGCCGCCGATTGCGAGCGGGAGGGCGTCGGTCACTTTCGCGGCCTGCGCGGGGCGGCCATAATCGGGCAGAATTTCCGGGCCAAGCGGTTTTCATGACGCAATCCAGACTCTCCTGGCTGACGCACCTGACGTCGGACCGCCGCTACGCCGCCATGACGGCGCTCGGCTTCTCGATGGGGATGCCCTTCCTGCTGGTCTATTCCACCCAGTCGGCATGGCTGTCGGAGGCGGGCGTTCCGCTGCACACGATCGGCCTCCTCGCCGAACTCACCATCGCCTACAAATTCAAGTTCATCTGGGCGCCATTCCTCGACAAATACGATCCCCCGCTGCTGACGGGCCTCCTCGGCCGCCGGCGCGGCTGGATCGTGCTGTCGCAGATCGCCATCATCCTCTCGCTGATCGGCGTCGCCTTTGGCGATCCCGCGCATGTCATCGCTTGGACGATTGGCTTCTCGCTTGCGCTCGGCTTCGCCGGCGCCACGCAGGATGTCACCATCGACGGCTGGCGCATCGTCGCGGCGCCCGCTCACAAGCAATCAATGATGACCGCCTTCATGGAGGCCGGCTATCGCGTCGGCACGCTGGCGGCAGGCGCCGGCGCGCTCATCATCGCCGACAAATATGGATGGCGCGCCGCCTATCTCTGCATGGCCGCGCTCGTTTCGGTCGGCGCAATCGCCGCTTTCATCGCGCCCGAACCGGACTCAGATCTGCAGGCGACAAAAGAACATCCTGGCTTCGTCGCCACCGTCGTCGCGCCGATCAAGGAACTCGTCACGCGCCTCGGACCCTGGGCCGTTCCGGTGCTGCTGCTGATCGCGGGCTTTCGCATGCCGGGCTATCTCACCAGCGCAATGGCGATCCCGCTGTTCAAGCATCTCAATATTTCCGGCACCGACATTGCGACCGTGACCAAACTGTTCGGCTTCTGGATCGCGCTCGCCGGCACCTTTTTCGCCACGCTCGTCGTGCGCAGGCTCGGCCTCATGACGACGCTGCTGATCGGCACGATCGCGGGCTCGGCGTCACACCTCTCGCTCGCCTGGCTCGCTGCGGAAGGCAGCGGCGACTACATCGCATTCGTGACGGCGGTCAGCATCGAGGGCTTCGCCTACGCCTTCGCGCAGGTCGTGCTCATCACCTACATGTCGGAACTGGCGTCGACCGAACTCGCCGCCAGCCAATATGCGCTGCTGACTTCGCTCTGCGCCTTGCCGGGCAGCTTTCTCGCCGGCGCCTCGGGCTATATCGTCGAGCGCGTCGGCTTCGAGCATTTCTTCGTGGGCACGTCGCTGATCGGCATACCCGTGGCGCTGCTCGCCTGGTTCGTCTGGCGCAACCATCCGCCGGTCGTCACGGCCGCCGTTCCGGCAACCGTGGAATAGATTCAGATTTCCTTCGCGAGCGCCGCGCGCAGGCGCGTCGCGATTTCGCGCTCGCGGCCGAATGGGCCGGGGGCCTCCAGCTCCAGCCGCCGCGCGACGGCAAGCCCCTCGACGCCGAAACGCGCACGAATGCTTTCGGCGACCCAGGTGCTTTCCTGCGCGCTGCGGCGGGCGGCGAGGCGCCCTCCGGCCAGATGCGCGCGATGGGCAGCGATCGCCGCGTGCAGATCCTCGAGCCCCTCGCCCGTCGGCGCCGAGACGAGCACGACCGGCACAACCCAATCGTCCTCGCGATTGAACAGCGACAGCGCGCCCTCGACCTCCGAGCGCGCGCGGCGCGCGGCCGCGCCCATGTCG
>CAMFKC010000423.1 GCA_945956975.1 uncultured Methylocystaceae bacterium
CGATCAACAAGGAATACGACGCCGCCCACATGCTGTCGCCGATGCCGATCGCCATTTTCATGGGGCTCGGCTCGACCGCCGTGCCCTTCGCCACCGTGGCCATCGAGAACAACAACGGCCAGGCGATCTGCCTCGCCACGAAGCACAAGGACAAGCGCGACCCGAAGGACTGGAAGGGCTTCAAGTTCGCCTCACCCTTCGATTTCTCCATGCACAATTACCTCTTGCGCTACTACCTCGCCGAGCATGGGCTCGATCCGGACAAGGACGTGCAGATCCGCAACGTGCCGCCGCCGGAAATGGTCGCCAACCTGCGCGCCGACAACATCGACGGCTTCCTGGCGCCCGACAATATCGTGCAGCGCGCAGTCTATGACGGCGTCGGCTTCGTTCACACGCTGTCGAAGGAATTGTGGGACGGCCATCCGTGCTGCGCCTTCGCCGCCAGCAAGGAATTCATCACGCAGCAGCCCAATTCCTACGCCGCCCTGCTCCGCGCCATCGTGGAAGCCAGCGCCTTCGCCTCGAAGGCCGAGAACCGCAAGCAGATCGCGGAAGCCATCGCGCCTGCGAACTACGTCAACGCGCCGGTGACGGTGCTGGAGCAGGTGCTGGTCGGCACCTATGCGGACGGCCTCGGAAACGTGAAGAAGGATCCCAACCGCATCAGCTTCGATCCCTTCCCCTACGAGAGCTTCGCAATCTGGATGCTCACGCAGATGAAGCGCTGGGGCCAGGTGAAGGGCGATGTCGACTACGCCAAGATCGCGAAGGACGTGTTCCTGACGACCGACGCCGGCAAGGCCATGAAGGACGCCGGCCTCGCGCCGCCCGCCAAGTCGTCGAAGACGTTCGCGGTGATGGGCAAGACCTTCGATCCCTCCAAGCCGGACGATTACGTCGCCAGCTTCGCGATCAAGCGGAGCTGATCATGTCCGAGGGAGTGCGCAGCGCCGTCCTGTCGGCGCTCATCCTCGTCCTGTTCCTTGCGGCCTGGCAGATCGCCACGCAGGGGACGGGCGCGACGCAGCAGATGGACCCGGAATACGCCAAGCTGATGGGCGTGACGGCCACGCAGGGCAAGTCCGCCATGCCCGGCCCGCTCGACATCGGCGCCAAGCTGATGGAGCACCTGCGCAGCCCCTTCTACGACAAGGGGCCCAACGACAAGGGGATCGGCCTTCAGATCCTCTACTCGCTCGCGCGCGTCGCCGGCGGCTATCTGCTGGCGGTGATCGTCGCCATCCCGCTCGGATTCCTGATCGGCATGTCGCCTCTGGTGAGCCGGGCGCTCGACCCCTTCATCCAGGTGCTGAAGCCGATCTCGCCGCTCGCCTGGATGCCGCTCGCGCTCTACACGATCAAGGATTCCGGCAAGTCGGCGATCTTCGTGATCTTCATCTGCTCGGTCTGGCCGATGCTGATCAACACGGCCTTTGGCGTGGCGAGCGTGCGCAAGGAATGGATCAACGTCGCGCGCACGCTGGAGGTCGGCCCGTTCCGCCGGGCGATCACGGTGATCCTGCCGGCGGCGGCGCCGACGATCGTCACGGGGATGCGGATTTCGATCGGCATCGCCTGGCTGGTGATCGTGGCCGCCGAAATGCTCGTGGGCGGCACCGGCATCGGCTATTTCGTCTGGAACGAGTGGAACAATCTCTCGATCTCCAATGTGATCATCGCGATCCTGATGATCGGGCTGGTCGGCATGATGCTCGACCAATTGCTCGCGCGCGCCGGCCGCGCCGCGACCTATCCGGAGTGAAGGCGATGAGCGAACGTTTCATCTCCTTCGAGTCGATCGCGCGCCGCTATCCCGCCAAGGACGGGATGACGACGGTGTTCGAGGATCTCTGGCTCTCGGTCGAACGCGGCGAATTCGTCTGCATCATCGGCCATTCCGGCTGCGGCAAGACGACGGTGCTGAACATCTTGGCCGGGCTCGATGCGCCCGACGACGGCGTCGTCATCGTCGACGGCCAGGCGATCGAGGGGCCCTCGCTCGACCGCGCGGTGGTGTTCCAGGGCCATGCGCTGCTGCCGTGGCGCACGGTGCTCGGCAATGTCGCCTATGCTGTCTCCTCGCGCTGGCCGAAATGGTCGCGCACGCAGATCGCCGATCACGCGCGCAAGTTCATCGCGCTGGTCGGGCTCGCGGGCGCCGAAGCCAAGAAGCCCTCGGAACTCTCGGGCGGCATGAAGCAGCGTGTCGGCATTGCCCGCGCGCTTTCGATCGAGCCGAAGATCCTGCTGATGGACGAGCCCTTCTCGGCGCTCGACGCGCTCACGCGCGGCACGCTGCAGGACGAGGTGCGCCGCATCTGCGTGGAGACGGGACAGACCGCCTTCATGATCACGCACGACGTGGACGAGGCGATCTTCCTCGCCGACAAGATCGTGCTGATGACCAACGGGCCGGGGGCGATGATTGCGGAGATCGTCAAGAATCCGCTGCCGCGCGACCGCAAGCGGCTCGACCTGCACAAGCACCCGTTCTTCTATCCCGTGCGCAATCATCTCATCGACTTCCTGGTCGAGCGGTCGCGCACGTTCCGCGACAATGTGCCGGCGGGTTTCGACCGCCGCCATCCCCCCATCGTCGATCCGACCGCGCCGGAAATTCCCGAGACCGGCGCCGTGCGGCTCGTGAAGATCAACGCCTGAAGGAGCAAGAAAATGAAGCGTGAAGAACTCACCGAGAAGATTCTCGACATCAAGCGCGAGAAGGGCTGGACCTGGAAATACATCTGCGACGAGATCGGCGGCATGTCCGAGGTTCTCGTTGTCGGCGCCCTGCTCGGACAGATGAAGCTGGTCAAGCCGCTGGCGAAAAAGGCCGCTGATCTGTTCGGCCTGAGCATCGTGGAAGAGCGGATGCTCAACGAAGTCCCCTACCGCGGCCAGGGCACGCCGATGCCGCCGACCGATCCGCTGATCTACCGCTTCTACGAGCTGGTGATGGTCAACGGCCCCGCCTGGAAGGCGCTGATCGAAGAGGAATACGGCGACGGCATCATGTCGGCGATCGACTTCGACATGCAGATGGAGCGCCTGCCCAATCCCAAGGGCGACCGGGTCAAGATCACCATGTCCGGCAAGTTCCTGCCGTACAAATACTACGGCGCGACGCAGGGCACGCCCGAGTTGGGCTACAAGGAAGACTAGGCCTGCGGCCGAGGCGGCGGGCCTTGAGCCCGCCGTCCGCTACGGATCGTGCGAGGTCGAATTCAGCTTTCGCTGCGCCCAGATCATGCCGAAGGCGATGGCGCAGCAGGCCATGGTCATGATGAACTGGTAGGCGGCGTTGGCGTCCAGCACGGCGAAACTGTCGTGCGGCGGAATGACCCAGTAGAGCGTGCCGATTACGCTGCCGAGCATCGCCCCGAGCCCGGCGCCGGACCCGAGAAACACCGCCAGCAGAACAAGAGCCCGCATGCCGACGATC
>CAMFKC010000424.1 GCA_945956975.1 uncultured Methylocystaceae bacterium
TGCCCGCAGAGGCCCTGGCTTCCGATCTCGCGCCGCATGAACAGGCGCTTGTCCATTTCGCGCACGACTGGCGCGACCTGCGGCCTGAGGGCGTCAATGTCGCGGGTGCCGGCGCCTTGCGCGACGCGAGCCGGCAGGCCGGCCTCGGCCGCTTCGTCTTCATATCCTCGCAATCGGCGCGCGAGGATGCGCTCAACGCCTACGGCCGGATGAAATGGCGCATCGAGCAGATGCTCGATGGCGCCAATGAGGTCTCGCTGCGCGTCGGGCTCGTCTACGGCGGGCCGCGCGCCGCGCAATACGGTCTGCTCTGCAAGGTGGTCGGACTGACGAGTTTCATGCCCATGGTGCGCCCGCGCCAGCTCGTTCAGCCGATCCTGCGCGACGAGGTCGCGCGCGGGACGCTCAACGCGGTGCGGTCCGACGTCTCGGGCGCGCTCGGCCTCGCCGGTGCGACGCCCATCCCCTTCGCGCAATTTCTCGACACGCTCGCCCGGCTCACGCGTGGCGGCGGGGTGATGCTCGCGCCGATCCCGGTCGCGCCGACGCTCCTGCTGTGCGACATCGTCAACGCGCTGCCGTTCCTGCCCAACGTCGACCGCGAGCGCGTGCTCGGCCTCGCCGGCACGCGGCCGATGGAAACGGCCGATGATCTCGCGCGCCTGAACCTTCGCGTCGTCGACTTCGCAGTCGGGATGACGCGCGAACCCATCGCGCGGCGCGCGATGCTGCGCGAAGGCCAGATCCTTCTTACTTATGTTCTGCGCCGGAAGCCGGGCCCGGCGCTGATGCGCCGCTATGTGCGCGCCTGCGAAGCCAAGGGCGCGTCAGGGGCCCTGCGCATGCCGTTCGTCGCGAAACTCTCGCCGGCATTGCTGCGCTTCGTCGAACCCTTCGGCGCACGCGGCGCACTTGGCCTGCGGCTCAGAATCGCGACTGCGCTCGCGGAAACCAGCGACCAAAGCCTGCGCGCAGGCGGCACACGTCTCGCGCGCATTGCGGCGCTCGCCCTCGACGGCGCACTCGAGATCCTCGCCGCGCCTACGCGTCTCATCGCGACCGCTCTTCGATCATGAGCGCCGCGCCCGATGTCATCATCGTCGGCAGCGGGCCCGCCGGCGTCAGCGCCGCCTGGCCGCTCGTGCTGGCGGGCTTGCGCGTTCTCATGCTCGACGCCTCGGGGCCCGGCGAACCGGCCCCGGCGTCGCGCGCGCCCTGGAAGCTCCGCTTCGGCGAAGATTTTCAGGGGCTAGAGCTCGATGGCGATGTCTCGCCCAAGCTCGCAACGCCGCAGGCGCATGCGACGCGCAAGGGATTCGATCAGCGGCTCGGGCTCGACACGCACGACTTTCTCGCGGTCGGCTCGCTCGGCAGGGGTGGGCTCTCCAAAATCTGGGGCGCGCTTGCGGAACCCTTTTCGTTGGAAGAACGCGCCGCCCTTCCGTTTCCGGCGGAAGATCTCGATCAATCCTACGCAGCCGTGCAGCGCCGCATCGGGGTCAGCGGCGGCATGGACGCAGATGCCGCGGAACTGACCAACCTAGCCGCGCGCGGCCTGTTGAAGCGTCATCGCGCCGGTTCTGCACGCGCCGGCTTTGCGCTGCACCCGGCCTGCAATGCAGTGCTCGTCGAGCCCATCGGCGATCGCTCGGGATGCACTCGCTGCGGCGAATGCCTGACCGGCTGCCCCCGCGGCGCGATCTACGATAGCGCGCTCGAATTGCCGGCGCTGCGGCGGTTCGTGAATTTCACCTATGCGCCCGACCACTTCGTGCGCGCCGTCGGCGAAGCGGACGGCCGCCCATCAGTCGAAGTGGAGACGGCGGAAGGTCGCGCAACAATCGGCGCGCAGAAAATTCTTCTGGCGGCGGGCTGCATCGCCACGACCGGACTCGCGTTGCGGCGCGTCGGACATACCGGCCGCCCGGTGCGGCTCCTCAGCAATCCGGCTGCGGCGACGGCGTTCCTGTCGCCGCTCCTTATCGGCGCCGACAAGCCGCAGGACGCCTTCAGCCTGGGCCAGCTGTTCCTCCGCCTTCATACGCCGGTCCCCGCGGCGGGCGTGATCTACGGCGCGGACGCCTTGCCCGCCGACCTCTTCGCCGCGCGTCTTCCCTTGTCCCGGCCGGTCGCTTTGCGTGTGGCGCAGGCGCTCGCGCCGGCGCTGCTGGTCGCGACATGCTACGCGTCGGGCGCGCTCAGCCGCAACGAGCTGAGCGTTCGCGAAGAGGGCGACGGCGCCCGCATCTCCATCACCGGCGAACGCACGAACGAAGCAAGAGCCGCGCTTCAGGGCGCGCTCGGCGCCCTTCGTCGCCATATGCTGAGGCTCGGCGCGCTGCCCGTGCCCGGCTCGACGAATTTTCTGCCGCCCGGCGCCGACGTGCATTATGCGGGTACGCTGCCGATGGGCGGCCGGGGCGCCGCCACGACGCGCTTGGGCGATTTGTGCGGCGCGCCGCACGTCCATGTCGTCGACGGCGCCTGCCTGCCAGACCTTCCGCCGACCCATCCGACCCTGACGATCATGGCGAATGCGGACAGGATCGGCCGGGAAATCGCGCGGCGCTTCAAGGCCCGCGAGCTTGATGGCTCGGACGCGCGGAGCGTGCTGGAATCGCGCTGAGGCTCTAGGGCGCGCGGAGCCGCATCAGCGCGATGGCCGGCTGCAGGCTCGCAACGCCCGTCACCCAGCCCTTCGCGACGAACCACGCGGACAGCGCGTCGTTCGCCCTGCCGGGCCGCGCCAGCAGCGACAATTCGGGATTTTCGCGCGTAAAGGAGTCGAAATCGCGCACCGGTAGATCCGGGCGGAAAGAACTCTTCAGCCGCTGCACCTGATGTCCGGACGACGTATCGCCATCCGTCACGCCCGCGGGCCGCTCGAGATAGACGAGCCGCGCACGGATCGACGGTTCGGCCGCCTCCATCATCTCCAGGAAGAAATTGCCATCGCCGATCACGATCGGCCCGTCAGCGGGATGCGCCTTCACAAGGCGTGTCGCCGCGGCCGAGAGATCGCTCGGAAACCCGCGCGCCAGCGGCAGGACGCACAGAAGCGCCAGCAACGCGTAGGCGACATGATTGCGGTAGGGGCCGCGCGCGATCGCGAGCGTCAGAAGGATGGCTGCGCCCATCGTCGCGGCGAGCGCGTAGCGCGCGCTGAAGACATGCGTCACGCCGAGCGCAAGCAGGAAACCAATCGGCAGCGACGCCAGAAGTCCGGCGCTGATGATCGCGAGATCCGTCACATCATCCGGCGCGCCCGCAGGCGCTTCGCCTGGCTGCTTGCGCAGGCGCGAAAGCACGCAGGCCGTGGCGATCGCGAGCAGCGTTGCGAGGACGAACAACCAGAAGGCGCTGGCGCCGACAAACAGCGCCTGCGCATGTTCGACGCTGTCTCTTATACACATCTCCGAGCCCACGAGACGCTCATGAATCTCG
>CAMFKC010000425.1 GCA_945956975.1 uncultured Methylocystaceae bacterium
CTCATATCGAAAGCCGATGGAAGAATTCAACGCTGGCGAGCCAGACAACGAAAAGGCCGGCTGCGGGGCGACGCAACCGGCCTTGGCACTGAACGCGGAAACTTTGAACGCCTGCCTCGAAAAAAACGGCCCGGCCCGCCATTCGCAGCCGGGGGGCTGGGGGGCTGACGAAATCCGGCTACGCGGCGAACCGGGCCATCGAGGCAACGGAAACAACTTCGCCCAGCTTCGGGGCCGCCCAAGGGCGAGACTTGGGCAAAACCATGATTTATCGACATTTCTCGCGACCCTTGCCGTCTCTGGCCATTCGTAGGAACATGCCTTGCGGAGCATCGAATGTCGGATTCGGAGATCGCGGACTCAGAGCGGCGCGGGGCGGAGATTGTTCCGGTCGCCTTTCGGCAACGAACCGGCGCGCCGGTCCGGGCCGCTAGCGAAACATCCGCCGTCAGGCAGGTATCATTCGATCGTCGCGAGTTGCAGACGATCCTGAACCTTTACGGCCGGCGCGTCGCCGAAGGCGAGTGGCGCGATTATGCGATTGGCTTCAGCCCCGCCAAGGCGGTCTTTGCCATTTTCAGACGCGCGTCTGAAACACCGCTCTACACAATCGAGAAAAATCCCGCGCTGGCGCGACGGCAGGGCGCCTATTCGGTGGTGTCCTCTGAAGGTTTCGTTCTGAAGCGGGGTCAGGATCTTGAGCGCGTGCTCGCCGTGCTCGACAAGAAGATCAAACTCGTCGTCCCATAAAAAAAACGCCCCGCACGGGCGGGGCGTTCTGACTTGGATGTTGCTTCGGTCAGTCGTTGCGGCTGCCGGTGAGCGACAGGATCGACTGGAAGATGTTGATGAAGTCGAGATACAGCATCAGCGCGCCGTTCACGGACTTCTTCGTCGCCGTCTCGTAGTCGTCTGAGGCGTAGTACATCTCCTTGATGGCCTGCGTATCCCAGGCGGTCAGGCCGGAGAAGATCAGGACCGACAGGATCGACAGGCCGAACTGGAACATCGAGCTCTGCACGAACACGTTCACCAAGCTCGCGATCACCAGGCCGATCAGACCCATGACCAGGAACGAGCCGAAGGCCGACAGGTCACGCTTGGTGGTGTAGCCATACAGGCTGAGACCGCCGAACGCCGCCGCGGTGATGAAGAAGGCGCGGGCGACCGACGTACCGGTGAACACCAGCAGCGCCGTCGACAGCGACAGACCCATCACGGCCGCGAAGGCCAGGAACATGTTGCGGGCGGACGCCGCCGACATGCGGTCGATGCGGAACGAGAAGATGAAGATGAAAGCCAGCGGGGCGAGCATCACGACCCACTTGAGCGGGCTCTGATAGAGCATCTGGCCGAACGGCGTAAGCGCCATGCGGCCGGCCGCGCCCGTGTTGACGACGCTCATCATGTGCGCGCCATAGGCCACGAGGCCCGTGATGCCGAGACCCAGCGTCATGTAGTTGTACACGCCAAGCATGTATGCGCGCAGGCCTTGATCGATCTGCTGAACACCGGCCTGGCCTACGCTCGTGCCCCAGTGGGCGCCGGCGTTGCGGTCATAGTCGGACATTTATTCCTCTCCTTCGCGGCCTCGGCCGCGCTCTTGTCCACGCGCACAGGCGCGCGACATCGAGGAATATGATCGGCGCCCGCATCAAAGACAAGAAGCGCGAGCCGTTGGCGTAAATGAACTTTCCGTCATAATTCGCGCAGGACACGGGCGGGTTTGGCCCCCAGCGTGCGCCAGGTCGCCGCCAGACCGAGCCCGATCGTCGTCAGGCAGCCCAGTGCTACGATCGCGGCAAGCCCGGGCCAATCGAACACAAAGTCCAGTTTCATCAGTCGTGTAACGATGAGTTGCGCTGCAACCGAACCGGCGGCGAGCGCGAAGATCGACGTGGCTGCGCCGAGCAGCAGGAATTCCAGGAGATAGGCGAGAACCAGCCGCCGCCGCGTCGCGCCCAGCATTCGCAGCACCACGGCGTCATAGAGCCGCGCGCGCTGCCCGGCGGCCAGCGCGCCGCCCAAAGTCAGCAGCGCGGTCGCCAGCGTGACGGAAGACGCCGCCCGGATCGCCGTCGCAATCTTCTCGGTCAGCGACAACGCCTGCTGCAACGCTTCGCGCACGGCGAGCGTGACCACCGTCGGATAGGCCTTCGAAATGTCGCTCACCAGAGAGCCGGAGGCGTGCGAGGACCCCGGCGGGACCGTCATGGAGATCAGCTCCGTATGCGGCGCGCCGGCAAAGGTCGATGGCGTGAACACGAGCACGAAATTGATGCCGAAGCTGCGCCAGTCCACCTCGCGCAGGTTGGCGATCTTGGCCACGATCTCGCGGCCCATGACGTTGACCGCGATTTCGTCGCCGATCTTCAGATCCA
Organism: uncultured Methylocystaceae bacterium; assembly: GCA_945956975.1. Lineage (GTDB taxonomy): Bacteria > Pseudomonadota > Alphaproteobacteria > Rhizobiales > Beijerinckiaceae > JAJXWB01. The sequence continues at coordinate 2,382 of CAMFKC010000425.1, forward strand.
GCCCGCGCGCGATGTCGCCGTCGAGCGACACCAGCGGCGGCCCCTTGTAGTCCGCCGGCCACCATTGCCCCGCGGTGACCTTTGATCCGGTCGGGGGCGTCGCCGCATAAGTAACGCCGCGGTCGCCGTCGAGCACCCAGGCCGCGTTCTGTTCCGCCTTCACATCTTCGGCGCGACGCGATCCCAGGCGCACGATCCGGCCGCGCAGCATCGGCACCTGTTCAATCGCCGCATCGGGCCGGCGTTCCTCCAGCATCTTGCGGAACCCGTCGGCCTGCGCGCTCTGCACGTCGGCGAAGAAGTAGTCGGGCGTGCGACCAGGGTCGCCCGCGGCCAGTTGGCGGCGCACGTTGCCGTCGACGCCCGCGATCACGACGAGCAGCGTCAGCCCGAGACCGAGCGACGTGACGACGGGCCGCGTCACCGCGCCCGGGCGGCGGATATTGCCGAGCGCAAGCCGCGCGACGAGGTTGCGGACATTGCCGCCGAGCGCCGCGCTCCGCGCCACGGCCCATCCGACTACGCGCAGCACCGCCGCCGCAGCGGCGACGCCGGCGATCGCCATCAAGGCGATCTGCTTTTCGCTCGAGAGCGCATAGACGAGGCCGATCATTGCGGCGAAGGCCGCCAGTGAGCCGATGAGGTAGCGCAGGCGCAATCGCCCGCTCTCCATCGTCGCGGCCGACCGGAAGAGAACCGCCACGGGCGTGTCGTGAGCCCGTCCTGCGGGCGCGATGACGAAGGTGAGCGCCGACAGCAGACCGATCGCGACGCCCGCCGCCACGGCGCGGAACGAAAAGATCGGCTCGAACGGCAGGTCGATCACGGGTCCCGCAAAATAGGACGCGATGAATGGGGAGGCTGCGCCGATCGCCGCGCCGATCAGCGCGCCTGCGAGTGCGATCAGCATCATCTCGACCAGCACCAACGTGAAGGCCACGCCGCCCGAGGCGCCAACCGCCTTCAGGATCGCGATCGATTCGCGCTTGCGATCGACGAAGGCGCCGACCGCGATCGAGATGCCGACCCCGCCGACGATGAGCGACACGACG
>CAMFKC010000426.1 GCA_945956975.1 uncultured Methylocystaceae bacterium
GGGCGCGAAGGTCATCGGCCTCGCGAACGCCGGCCAGGACACGGCCAATGTCATCAAGCAGGCCGCCGAATTCGGCGTCACGCAGGGCGGCAAGCAGCGCCTGGCTGCGCTGCTGCTGACCTTCGCCGAAGTGCATGGCCTCGGCCTGAAGGCCGCGCAGGGCATCGTGCTGACGGAAGCCTGGTACTGGGACCAGAACGATGAAACCCGCGCCTTCGCCAAGCGCTTCATGGCGCGCATGGGCCGCATGCCGAACATGATCCACGCCGGAACCTATTCCGCCGTGTCGACCTATCTGAAGGCGGTGAAGGCCGCCGGCTCGACGGACTCGGACGCCGTCGCGAAGAAGATGCGGGAACTGCCGGTCAACGACGTCTTCACCAAGGGCGGCAAGGTGCTGGCCAACGGCTCGATGGTGCACGACATGTTCCTCTTCCAGGTGAAGACGCCGGAAGAGAGCAAGGCGCCGTTCGACTATTACAAGCAGCTCTCCACGATCCCGGGGGCGAGCGCGTTCGAGACCGTTGAAGAGAGCGGCTGCAAGGTCGGCGGCTGATCGCGTTTCATCGCCACACAACAACGACGGCCGCCTTCGGGCGGCCGTTTTCGTTTCAGCGCGACGGCGCGCCGGCTGCAAGCCACAGCGCCAGCACGCGGCGCTCGTCGTCGCCGATCGGAACGTTCGCGCCGGGCGGCGGCATGGCGCGCGTCCATACGGCCTGCGCGGCGATATCCCTGGCGTGCGCGACAATCTGCCCGTGCGTTTCCAGCATCACGCCCTTCGGCGCGGCAACGAGGCCAGGCCATGCCGGCGCCCGCGCATGACACATGACGCAGCGTTCGGCGACGATGTCTGCGACATCCCCGATGCGCGGCGCGACGACGGCGGCGATGGCGTCCATCGCGCTGGTGGGCGCCGCAGCGCGTGATTGCGGATGCTCGACGCCGAACACAGACAACCCGACCATCGCCGCGCCCGCCGCCGCGGCGACAAGCCATGTCCACCAGAGATCCCCCGAACCGCGATGACGCGCGACGTAGAAGTGGCGGACAGCCGCGCCGGCCACCAATGCGAGCGAGGCGATGATCCAGTTGAAGCGCGATGCGAAGGCGAGCGGATAGTGATTGGCGAGCATGAGAAAGAAAACGGGCAGCGCGAGGTAATTGTTGTGCAGCGCGCGCTGTCGGCTCGTGGCAAGGCGGGCCTCGTCCCGCGCGACGCCGCTGCGGATCGCCTCCAGCATCCGGCGCTGGTTCGGCACGAGGTAATGCGCGACATTGGCCGCCATGATCGTGCCGATGACGGCGCCGAAGACGAGAAAGGCGCCACGGCCCGAGAACATGCGGGTCAGGGCGAAAGCGAGCGCGAACAGCAACACGGCGATTACGATGCGCCGCGCCGTTTCGCTCCACGCGCGTCTGGCGAGAACATCGTAGACGAGCCAGCCGACCGCAAGCATCAGAACCGCGAGGCAGATCGCCTGCCAGGGGACGAGCGGCAAAACGTCGGGATCGATGAGGTAGAGATCGGCTTTCGCGAAATAAATCGCGATCATCAGCGCAAAGCCGGACAGCCAGACGACGTAGGCTTCCCAGCGGAACCAGCCGATCTGCGGCTCGGCGTCGGGTGGAATGTTCATGTCGCGCGCGACGCGGAAGAAACCATCGTCCGCGGCGCGCCAGAGATCGGCTTTCGTGGATTTCAGCGTGAGGTTGAGGCGCAGGAAGCCCAGCGCGAGGCCGACCCAGAAGACGGCCGCAATGACGTGCAGCCAGCGCAGGAAGACTTCGGCCCAGTCGGAAACAATCGCCGCGATCATTCCGCCAGCTTCACGCGGTGCTGCGCGACCGGGATCATCTGACGCGCCTTCTCCACCCGCCTCGGATCGACGCGCGCGGAAACGACGCCGACGCCGTCGGAGGCTTTCGCGACCACGTGGCCCCAGGGATCCGCGACGAGCGAGTGCCCATAGGTGTGCCGCGTCTCGTTGCCGGCGGTGTGCGCGCCGGTTTGCGCGGCGGCGCAGAAATAGGTTTCCGTCTCGATCGCGCGCGCGCGGCACAGGACCTCCCAATGGTCCTTGCCGGTCTGCATGGTGAAGGCCGACGGCAGCGCGATCAGTTGCGCGCCCTTGTCCACCAGCGAAGAGAAGAGATAGGGAAAGCGCAGGTCGTAGCAGATGGCGCAGCCGACCGTGACGCCCTCGCAGTCGTAGGTCGCCACGGCGTCGCCGGGCTTGAATGCGGCGCTCTCGCGATAGGCCGTTCCATCGGGCGCGGTGATGTCGAACATGTGGATCTTGCGGTAGCGCGCGACTTCCTTGCCGTCGCGATCGAAGGCGACCGTCGTGTTGTGAATGCGCTCGTCGTCGCCGGGAATCTTTTCGAGGATCGAGCCCGCATGGATGAACACGCGATGCGTGCGGGCAAGCTCCTGCATGAGCGTGTAGGCGGGGCCGCCGGGAATGATTTCTGCGGCCTCCATCTTCGAGCGCCTGTTGCCGCCGATGTAATCCCAGACTTCCGGAAGGCAGATCCAGTCGGGCCGCTCGTCGCGGACGGCCTCCTCGATCAACGCGCGCGCCTGGGCGAGATTGGCCTGCTTGTCGCTGACCGAATTCATCTGGATGAGAGAGACTTTCATGGCGGCAGTCTGGACCGCGCGCCCCAAGGCTCGCAAGCAAAAAGGCGCGGCCGAAAGCCGCGCCTTTCACTTGAAACGAAAGCGAGCCTGAAGGCTCGCGGTCCGCTTGCCTTACTTGCCTTTCAGTTCGCCCGCCTTGATGTCGGCGAACTTCTTGTTGTTCGCCACCATCCATTCCAGGGCTGAAGACGGCTCGAAACCCTTGCCGGCGGTCTTGTGGACGTCCTTGACCGTGGCCAGCACCTTGTCGAGGCCGACACGGTCGGCTTCCTGCATGGGACCACCGCGCCACATCGGGAAACCGTAGCCGTTCAGCTTGACGATATCGACGTCGAGCGGCCGCGAGACGATGTTCTCGGAGAGGATCTTGCACGCCTCATTGACCATCGAGGCGTGAATGCGCGAGGCGATTTCCTCTTCCGGGATCGGCTTGCGCGTGATGCCCTTGTCCTTCGAGACCTTGTCGATGATCGCGTTGGTCGAGGGGTCGATCGTGCGCTTGCCGTCCACATACTTGTAGTAGCCCGAGCCCGTCTTCTGGCCATAGCGGCCGAGCGCGCAGATAGCGTCGGCGATGGCGCCGGTGTCGCGCTTCTCGTTGTCGCGCAGATGCGCGAATTCCTTTCGGCGGCGCATGCCGATGTCGAGGCCCGCGAGATCGCCGACCGCGTAGGGGCCCATCGCCATGCCCCATTTTTCCATGGCGGCGTCGATGTCCTCGGGATAGGCGCCCTCCTCCAGCATCATGTCGGAGACCTGCCGCCATGTGGCGAGGATGCGGT
>CAMFKC010000427.1 GCA_945956975.1 uncultured Methylocystaceae bacterium
GGTGTAATGCTGCTCGTCGGCCATGAAGAGCGCGTGGGCCGGGCTCAGCGCCACGAGGTCGGCGCCGCGCCGTGCGGCGCTCTCGGCGAGCTGCGCGACCGCCCCGAAATGGCCGACGCCGCCATCGCCCTCGCTGCGCAAGCCGTAGATCTGCGCGGCGAGGCCCCACATGCGGCGGCCATCCGCCGCCTCCTCCAGCGTACGCGCCTGCGCCGGCGCGATGGCGAGCGTGATTTCGCCGTCATCCAGGATCAGCCGGTGATAGCCGGTGCGACGGATGGACGGCAGGCGGCCATCCGCATCGACGCGCAGATCGGCGGCGCCGCCCAGTTCGTATTCGATGCGCAGATGCGCGCCCGGCGCCACGGCCCGGCCCAGCGGCGCGGGTTCGCCGGCGCGGGCGACGAGAAGGGGCGGCAGCGCCGCGCCCGTCTTCTCCGCCGCAAGCCGCGCCCGGCTGTCGGCGATCTGCGCATCGGATCGCGCGGGCAGGCCGAGAGCGGCGAGCGCGGCGCGCAACGTGTCGGGCGCGACGTCGCGATCGGCGCCATTGTTGTCGGTCCAGCGGGGCTGGAAGCCCGCCTCGACCGCCAGCGCCCGCAGCGCGTCGTCGCTCATGCGCCCTCCGTCGCGTGGTCGAGGCGCAGCACGATGGCCGAGAGCGGCGGCAGCACGAGTTCCAGCGATTGCGCGTGGCCGTGCGCCGGCGCGTCGCGCGTCTGCGCGCCGCCGAGATTTCCGGTATTCGTGCCGCCGTAGCAGGCGGCGTCGGTGTTCAGGATCTCCTGCCAGAAGCCGGCGTGCGGCACGCCGATCCGGTAGAAGGAGCGCGGCTCGGGCGTCATGTTGAGCGCGACGAGAATGGGCCGCGCGCCGTCGGCCTTGCGCAAGTAGGCGAAGACACTGTTGTCGCGGTCGTCCACGACCAGCCATTCGAAACCCTCCGGCCTCGAATCCGCGACATGCAGCGCTGGCTCATCGCGGTAGGCGGAATTCAGATCGCGCAGCAAAGTCACGAGGCCGGCGTGAGCGGGGTCGTCGAACAGATGCCAGTCGAGCTGGCGATCATGGCTCCATTCGCGCTGCTGGCCGAACTCGGCGCCCATGAAGAGGAGCTTGCGGCCGGGATGCGTCCACATCAGCGCGAGATAGGCGCGCAGGTTGGCGCGCTTGCGCCAGTCGTCGCCCGGCATCTTGTCGAGAAGCGCGCGCTTGCCGTGCACGACTTCGTCGTGGGAGACAGGCAGCACGAAATGCTCGGCGTAGGCGTACATCATGCCGAAGGTCATTTCGTCGTGATGATACTGCCGATGGACGGGGTCGCGCGCCATGTAGCGCAGCGTGTCGTTCATCCAGCCCATGTTCCACTTGTAGGTGAAACCGAGCCCGCCCTCCTCCACGCGCGCCGTGACGCCGGGCCAAGCGGTCGATTCCTCGGCGATGGTGATTGCGCCGGGGCAGCGGCTCGCCACGATGGAATTGACCGCGCGCAGGAAGTCGATGGCCTCGAGGTTTTCGCGGCCGCCGTATTCGTTCGGCTTCCACGCCCCGTCAGCGCGCGAATAGTCGCGGTAGAGCATGGAGGCCACGGCGTCGACGCGCAGGCCGTCGACGTGAAACTCCTCGAGCCAGCGCAGCGCGCTCGCGATCAGGAAATTGCGCACCTCGCGGCGGCCGAGATTGTAGAGGACCGTATCCCAGTCGGGATGCAGCCCCTCGCGCGGGTCCTCGTGCTCGTAAAGCGCGCTGCCATCGAAGCGCACGAGACCATGCGCATCGTTCGGGAAGTGGCCCGGAACCCAGTCGACGATCACGCCGAGGCCGGCCGCGTGGCAGGCGTCGACAAAACGCGCGAAGCCCTGCGGCTCGCCGTGGCGCGCGGTCGGCGCGAATGGCGAGAGCGGCTGGTAGCCCCACGAGCCGCGGAATGGATGTTCGGCGATCGGCAGGAGCTCGACATGGGTGAAGCCCAGCGCCGACGCATAGACCGGCAGGCGGCGCGCCGCCTCGTCCCAGTCGAGCTCGGCGCCGTTCTTGTGAAGCCAGGAGCCGAGGTGGACCTCGTAGATCGAGATCGGCGCGTCCTTCGCCTGCCGCGAGGCGCGCGTGGCCATCCACCCCGCGTCCCGCCACGCATGATCGAGCGCCGGCGCCACGATGGAGGCGGTCTCGGGCGGCGCCTCAGCGCGGAAGGCCATCGGATCGGCCTTCAGCGGCAGTTCGTTGCCGTGGGCGTCGACAATCGCGAACTTGTAGCGCTCGCCGGCCCCGATGCGCGGCACGAACAATTCCCACACGCCAGCGCGATGGCGCAGGCGCATGGGATGGCGGCGGCGGTCCCAGCCGTTGAAGTCGCCGACGACCGACACCGCGCGCGCATTGGGCGCCCAAACGGAGAAGCGCACGCCCGGCGCGTCGGCGATCCACGTTTCGCGTGCGCCGAGAAGGTCGGTGAGTTTGGGATGGCAGCCCGCGGAAAAGAGCGCGAGGTCTTCCTCCGGCAGAAGCTCCCAGAAGGAATAGGGGTCCTCGGCAATGAAGGCCGCGTCCGGCCAGATCGTGCGCAGGAGGTAGGGCGCATCGCCCGGCACGATCGCGGCGAAGAGGCCGCGTTCATCGACGAGGTCCAGCGTGGCGATGGTGCGCGCCTCCGTCGCGTCCAGCGCCTCGACGGCGCGCGCGCCCGGCATGAAGGCGCGGACGATGCGGCCCTGCGGCGTCGGATGCGGCCCGAGCAGGGCGAAGGGATCGCCGCAGCGCGCCTGCGCCAGCGCATCCACGGCGGCGGCGTCGAGCGCGGCGGGATGCGCGCGCGCGCCTTCGACAGGCTGCCTGTGGATCGCCGGGGACATGGATGCGCCGCTCTTCCCGGCCGCGCGAATCATGCGTGGCCGTTGCGGGAGCTTACCGCAGCGCATCACGCTGCGTCAGCCAGCCCGTGCGCCCTGGTAGAGCGTGGCGTAGCGGCGGGCGGAATCGGACCATTCGAAGGTGCGCGACATCGCGGCGCGGCGCATCTCGTCGAAGCGGCGCCCGGAGCCGAACGTGTCCAGCGCGCGGCGCACGGCGCCCTTGAACTGCTGGGCGGTGGGCGTGTGGAAGAGGAAGCCGGTGCGGCCGTCCTCGATCGTGTCGGCGAGACCGCCGGTGCGATGGGCGATCGGCAGGGAGCCGAAGCGCTGGGCGTACATCTGGCTGAGGCCGCAGGGCTCGAAGCGCGAGGGCATGAGCAGGAAGTCGGAGCCCGCGAACATGGCGCGCGCCTCGGACCCATCGAAGCCGATGCGCACGCCGACCTGGGTCGGGTGCTTGCGGGCGAGCGTCAGCATCCGGTCCTCCAGATGCGTTTCGCCCTGGCCGGTGACGACGAGCTGGCCGCCGTGGGCGACGATTTCCTCGGCGACCTCGATGGAGAGGTCCACGC
>CAMFKC010000428.1 GCA_945956975.1 uncultured Methylocystaceae bacterium
GGCCGCGATAGGGCACCTCGACGGTCTTGCCTTCGGAGGCACGGTAACGGGCGACCCCGCCTGCATATTTCTTCATCGCCGTGTCCGACGACATTCCGTAGAAGGTCATCGCGACCGGCACGCGCTCGCCGTCGCGCTCCTCGTAGCGGATCTCGCCCTCGCACTCGTCATGGCCGGCGAGCATGCCGCCCATCATCACGAAGTCCGCGCCGCCGCCGAAGGCCTTGGCGACGTCGCCAGGGACAGTGAGCCCGCCATCGCCGCAGACCAGGCCCTTCAGCCCATGGGCGGCATCAGCACATTCGATGATGGCGGAGAGCTGCGGATAGCCGACCCCGGTCATCTTGCGCGTGGTGCAGACCGAGCCGGGGCCGATGCCGACCTTGACGATGTCGGCGCCCGCCAGGATCAGCGCCTCGGTCATGTCGCCGGTGACGACGTTGCCCGCCATGATCGCGGCCTCGGGAAAGGCTTCGCGCGTCGCCTTGACGGTGTCGACGAACTTCTCGGTATAGCCGTTGGCGACGTCGAGGCAGATCTTGCTGATCGGCGCGCGTGCATGCACGGCCTTGAGCTTGTCGTGGTCGGCCTCGGTGGTGCCGAGCGAGTAAAAGGCGTTGGCCGCGTCGGGCTCGCGGAAGAAGGCGACGAGCTCCTCCACGGCGTAGTGCTTGTGAAGCGCGGCCATGGCGCCGTGGCGCGAGAGGGCGCGCGCCATCGCCATGGTGCCGACGACGTCCATATTGGCTGCGATCAGCGGAAAGCCGGTCCATTCCCGGCCGCTATGGGCGAAGCGGAAGCTGCGCTCGACCTCGACATGGGCGCGGCTGCCCAGCGTGGAGCGCTTCGGCCGGATCAGCACGTCGCGGAAATCGAGCTTCGGATCGTTCTCGATACGCATGGCGGCCCCGGTCTCGGCGAATCACGGATCGGCACGCCGGCGGCGCACGCCTTGTCTTAAGCCCGCGCCGGACGGGCAGGCAAATCGCCGGCTAGCGCGCGGCGTGGGTGCCGGAGAGGTATTGCCGCAGAACCCGCATCAGGAAGGCCGGATTGCCCAGGACATAGCGGCGCCAGAGGCGGCGGGGCTCCAGCCAGAGGCGATAGACCCATTCCAGCCGCATCCGGCGGAAGGCCTCCGGCGCGCGCTGAACCTCGCCGGCGAAGAAGTCGAACAGCGCGCCGACCCCGGCCGCCACCGCGCAGTGCTGCGGGCCGAGCCGAGTGGCGATGAAGCGCTCCTGGAGCGGGTTGCCGAAGGCGACCAGCAGAATGTCGGGGCGGTCGGCCTTGAGCCGCTCGAGCAGCCCCTCCTCCTCCTCCGGCGCGTAATAGCCGTGGGACACGATGCTGAAGCGGTGCTGAGGATAGCGCTGCGCAAGCTGCGCCGCCGCACGATCGGGAACGCCCGGCCGGCCGCCGAGCAGCGCGACATGGAGCGAGCGCTGCTGCGAGGCGAAGAAGGCCGGGAAGAAGTCCGTGCCGTTCAGATTGTCGGGGAAGGGGGCGGCGTAGAGCATCCAGCTGCCGATATCGACGCCGATGCCATCGGCCAGCACCAGGAAGGTCGCGAGGCTGCGCTGGAGGGCCGCATCGTCCGCCGCGACGTTGACCAGGTTGGCGTTGCAAAAGGCGAGCTTCACATGCCCGCCCTCGACGATCGCCTCGTTCAGCTCCCCGATGGCGGAGCTGCGGCTGACGACGGCGATGCCGATGCCGCCGATGTCGCGCTTGGCGTAGCGCTGGCGCTTGCGGCCGTCCGCTTCGCTCGGAATGCTGATCGTCAAGGCGGTGCGCACGGTCGTCTTGTGTCCCGGCAGGTGAAACAGGCTCATGATGCCGAGGATGACATCGCGCATTACCGCCGAAGGTCAAGGCGAAGTCCAGCAGAAGGTGAACATCCCCTTCCACGAACATTCGACGCCGGATTAATGGCAATTTTGCCGGATTGTAAGATCTCTGTCCTGATCCGAAACGCCTCGTTCAGAAGGAATGCTGACGCGTAAATCCCGGCCGGGTGTACCTGTCACCTATCGGGACATTCTGAACGGCTATGTCTCTTTTCGATACATGGTCGATACATTCAATAATTCCGAATTCCTGCACATCGCATTAACCATCGGCTTGGCCGTCAGGCCCCTGGCGCAAGGCCGGATCAACCACGTAGCGGAGCCGTAAGGGCGCCTGGCGATTGATCGGCGCCCCGCCTTCGGCTCTGATGCGGGAAAGCGTGGCGCCGCAGAGACCGGCCCGCTGGGGAGGATGAGCCTTGAACCGGATCGACTTGAGCAAGCGCGTCGCCATCGTCACGGGCGGAGCGCAGGGAATAGGGCGCGCCGTCGCTGAACGCTTCGCCGCCAGCGGCGCGAGCGTCGCGATCTGGGACGTCGACGGCGCGCTCGCCGCCAAGGCCGCCGCCGAGATCGGGAACAGTGCGGTCGGGACCGCGGTCGACGTGACGGACGCGGCCGCCGTCGAGGCGGCGAGCCAGGCGCTGGAGGCCGCGCATGGCCGCATCGACATCCTCGTCACCAGCGCCGGGATCGCCGGCCCGAACCACAAGACCTGGGAGTACCCGCTGGAGGACTGGGCCCGCGTGATGCGGCTCAATGTCGACGGCACTCTGCATTGCTGCCGCGCGGTGGTGCCGGGCATGATCGCCCGCAATTACGGGCGCATCGTCCTCGTCGCCTCGATCGCGGGCAAGGAGGGCAATCCCAACGCCTCGGCCTATTCCGCCTCCAAGGCGGCCGTGATCGCGCTGACGAAGTCGCTCGGCAAGGAGCTCGCCGACAAGGACATCGCGGTGAACTGCATCACGCCGGCCGCCGCCCGCACCCGCATCTTCGACCAGATGAGCGAGGAGCATATCGGCTACATGCTCGCCAAGATCCCGCGCGGGCGCTTCCTGCAGCCGGAGGAGGTGGCCTCGATGGTCGCCTTCCTCGCCTCGGCCGAGAACAGCTTCACCACCGCCGGCGTGTTCGACCTCTCGGGCGGGCGCGCGACCTATTGACCACCGGCTCCGGCGAAGCAGCTTTGCCGAATTCGCCGTGCCCGAACCGACCACGATTGGCATAATCTTCCGGCCATGACGCAGACGCTTCCCTCCGCCGCCGTGCTCGGTGCCCGCGCCTTCGCGGCGCTGGCGGGCCTCAACCGCTTCTCCGACGAGCCCGGCAAGCTGACGCGGCTCTATCTGTCGCCGGCCCACCGGCAGGCGGCCGAATGGGTCAAGGGTGCGATGGAGGTGGCGGGTCTCACCGCCTTCATCGACGCCGCCGGGTCGGTGCAGGGGCGCCGCGAAGGCACCCTGCCGGGCGCTCCGGCGGTGATGATCGGCTCCCATATCGACACGGTGAAGGATGGCGGGCGCTTCGACGGCAATCTCGGCGTCGTCGCCGGCATCC